>PQCP01000086.1 GCA_003062205.1 Candidatus Sedimenticola endophacoides | reverse complement strand
GCGAAGAACACAGGAGACCGTCCCCTCGGACAATGTTCAAGTTGTTCGAGGGGGTTCTTCTTTATCCATCAGGGATTGTGGACAGGATGGGCGGAATCTACCGCAGATAATCTGGTCATGCACACACACGTGAACTGACCCAGCAGGCCTTTGAGCATGTGTTGCTGGAGAACAGTCTGCGGCGAGCGATCGACAATACACAGCTGTTGCTTCTGTATCAGCCGCAGATTGATCTGGTGAGCGGTGAACTGGTGGGGGTGGAGGCGTTAGTGCGCTGGCGTCATTCCGATCTCGGCCTGATCGCCCCGGAGCGGTTTATTCCGGTCGCGGAAGAGAGCGACCTGATTGAACGGGTGGGCGAATGGGTTCTTAACCAGGCCTGTCGGCAGGCGTCGGATTGGCTCGCCAGGGGGCATGTGTTCGGACGCATGGCGGTAAATGTGGCCTGCCGTCAATATCATCGCCAGGGTATGGTTCCGGTAGTTGAGCGGGCGCTGGCCGCGACCGGGTTGCATGCCGAGGCGCTGGAACTGGAGGTGACGGAGACGCTTTTGATGGAGGAGATGAGTCTGGTGGTCGAGCAGATGTGCGCACTAAAAGAGCTCGGTGTAAGGCTCTCGATCGATGATTTCGGGACAGGGTATTCGTCACTGGCCTATCTCAAGGCGCTGCCAGTGGGTAAGCTGAAGATTGATCGCTCCTTTGTGCGCGACATCCCCGGAGCGCCTGATGATATGGCGATCTCCAGCGCCATCATCGCCTTGGCCAATAGCCTGCAGATGCAGGTGGTGGCGGAGGGGGTGGAGAATCAGGCGCAGGCCGATTTTCTGCTACGGGCAGGTTGCCGTCATGCCCAGGGGTTTCTCTTCAGTGAGCCGTTGAGTCCCGAGGCGTTCGAGAATTATCTTCGGCTGGAACCGCGCGCACGGTTGCCGGATTAGTACCTGCAAGGGATCGCTGATTCCGTAAGGTCGGATATCGATGCGCCAGTGTTGATTGGTGGTCCCGTGCTTACCAGGTGGGACCGGCCTCCGGGCCGCAACTCATGGGCTCCGGCTCCTCTCTCTGTTGCGCTCCGACGCGCTTTTCCAGCTCCTCTTCACTCAGCCGGGGCAGATCGAAGAGATCGGCCATTAGGTCACGCAACTCCTGTAGATAGGCGCTGGTGATCAGGGCCGTCCCTGCATAGAAGGCGGTTTCGCAACGCTCCGCGACCCTGTGGGCAAACTCTCCAGTCCAGCGCAACGGGTGTTCATCCAGGAAGTCAGCCACCTCGCGCATATCCTCCTCGCGCTCGGCATTGGCGAAGAGGTGGGAGAGAAACAGCAGTTCATTCACCAGGTGGTCATCGGCGCGGACGTTCCAGTTCTGTACCCCGAGGCCGTGGCGCTCATAGTACTCCCGCACCTGGAACATCGCCTCCTGGCGCTCCAGCCCCTCGTCGTCGGTCCAGACCGACTCGTATGGGGAGGCGCGATAGTTGTGGTTCAGGTAGATCGAGGCGTAGTCGACCTGCAACTCCTCGATATTGTGTTGCGGATTCTCCGCATGCCGGGCGAGCGCCTTGGAAAAATAGTCCGCGGAGTCCCGGGCATCCTGACTCTGAAGTCGAAGACCGATGCCGTCTGGAAAGCCCGCATCAGCCAGGCTCTCCAGCAGCATCAGATCCGCTTCCCGATCATGCAGACGGGCCAGCATGCCGAGGTCATCCTTGACCGCGGCTGTCAACTCCGCCAGTTTTCCGGTCAGCGGCGCATCGCTCATTTAACCTTTCCCTTGCTGTGAGCGACAAAACGGATCGATGGGTTGGTCAGTTCCGGGTCGGACATGTTCTTGACCTGACGCACCACCTCGTCGTTGGGTCCGATCGCCGTGGTCTTGTGCTCGCCGGAGGCGATCTTGTCGATGGGGCCGATATCCAGCACCCGCATCATGCAGGCCATGACGCAGTACGGCTTGCGGCCCGCCTCCAGTTCATCGATGCACATGTTGCACTTCTTGACGACCTGCGCCTCCACGTCGAACTGCGGCGCGCCGAAGGGACAGGCAGCCTCGCAGCGGCGGCAGCCGATGCAGAGTGTGGAGTCGATGTCGACCACGCCGTTGTCCTTGCGCTTGAAGATCGCGCCGGTCGGACAGGTGGGCAGGCACGCCGGCTCCGCGCAGTGGTTGCACGACATGTTGACCTTGTACGCGAAGACGTTGGGGTAGGTACCGCCCTCGATGTACTGCACCCTGCGGAAGCGAGGTCCGGCCGGCAGTCCGTTCTTGTCCTTGCATGCGATCTCACAGGCACGGCAGCCAATGCAATCGACATTGTTGTGGACGAAGCCGAACTGCTGGTCGGGCACCACGGGGGTGTAAGTTTCACGCTTCTTGCGCTTGACCGCATCCTTGATTTTCGCCTTATCTGTATTCGCCATTTCTTATTTCCTCCCTATTGACTCACAGATCACGACGGAACACATGGCTACGGGCAGTGGCTAGTTTGTCCCATCCAGGTCGATGTGTAAGATCGCTCTTCTTGATATTGCAGAGCACCGTGTTGTATGCAAACGCCCCGGCGGGGCTGGGTTCATCAAGGGTCAGGAAGTCCGGGTTTCCGGAGCGGTCGACACCATTTTCATCGACATCCAGCCAGGCTCCCTCGTGCAGTACGACCACGCCCGGCATGCAGCGCTCGGTGACATAGGCGGGCATTACCACCTTGCCGCGGTCGTTCCACGCCTCGACGATGTCGCCGTTCTTGATGTCCAGCTTGCGGGCGTCGGCCGCGTTGATGGTGATCTCCTGTTCGTAGGTCTCGCGCAGCCACGGGATATTGTGGAAGATCGAGTGGGTCCGCCATCTCGGATGGGGGCTGATCATGTGATACGGGAAGTCCTTGGTCTTGGGGCTGTTGAGCCACTCCCAGGGCTCGATCCATTTGGGAATCGAGGGCACGTGGTAGCCGTAGCGGGTGCGCTTCCAGTCGCTGATCTTGGCCAGCTCCGAGCTGAGGATCTCGATCTTTCCGGAGGCGGTCTGGAACGGCTTGCCGTTTTCGATCTGCTCGCGGAAGGCGACATGTGGCTTGTCGAAGGTGAACTTGTAGACACCGCGCTGCTTGAACTCCTCCCACGACATATCCACGTGCTGGTGGTGCATCACCTTGTTGTGCCACCAATCGCTCAGGTACGACTCGTCGACCGGATCGGGATTGATCCAGTAGTCGCGGTTGGCCTTCGGGTTGTAGGTCTTTCCGAACATCCCATAGCCCTGCGGGTTGAGGTCGCCGATGCGGTAGGCCAGCTCGGTGAAGATCTGCATATCGGTCCGCGACTCGCCCAGCGGCTCGATTACCTTGGGGCGATGGATGTAGTAGTGACCCTTGTACCAGGGCAGTGCCGCGTCATGCCGCTCGAAGTGTGTGGCCACCGGCAGCAGCACGTCGGCGAACAGGCCGGACGGGGTGATGGTGGAGTCCATGCAGACGACCAGATCCAGCTTCTTGATCGCCTGGATCTCTTTGTTGATGTTGGTCAGCTGGTTGAACCAGTCCGAGCCCTGCCAGAAGATGCCGCGGATGTTGGGCACCACGCCGTCGAGTTGATCGTTGCGTGGCCACAGCCCCGCCTCCTCGCGGGAGACGTTGGGGTAGTTGAGGACGATGTGCGCCCAGCGGTCCGATTTGATCGAGGCGTACCACACATTGGCGTACTGATCGTAGGGGTAGGCGACCGCCTCGGCGTGCCAGCCCTTGCCGACACCCTCGGCGCAGCCGCCCAGGATGCCGATGTTGCCGGTCATCGCCTGCAGCGCGGCGGCCATGCGGTTGTACTGCTCGCCGTAGGCGTTGCGGCCCGGAGCCCAGGAGGCCTTCAGCGCCGCCGGCTTGGTGGTGGCATACATGTGGGCGAGCTTCTTGATGTCCTCGGCGGAGACGCCGCATACCTCGGCGGCCCACTCCGGGGTCTTGGGGGTGCCGTCATATTTGCCGAGGATGTAGTCCTTGAAGTTCTCGGTGCCGTTGGGGGAGTTCTTGGCCCACTCCGGCATGGTGCCTTCGTCCATGCCCTGGGTGAACTTGTCGATGAACTCCTGGTCGTGCAGGTTGTTGTCGAAGATGTAGTGCGCCATGCCGGCCATCATGGCGGCGTCGGTGTTGGGATTGATCGGGATCCACCAGGCGTCGTAGGCGGATGCGGAATCGGTGTATTGGGGGTCGATGACCACGAACTTACAGCCGTTCTGCTTGGCCTTGCGCATGTAGTAGAAGGTGTTGCCGCCGTGGAAGGTGTAGGCCGGGTTCCATCCCCACATGATGATCAGCTTGGAGTGGGCGAAGGCGTCGTCCTCGTTACCGTCCTCGATGGTACCGTAGGTCCAGCGTGAACTGGTGGTGGTGCCCTGGTAAGAGGGAACCGACCAGGAGTTGGTGCGGCAGCCGAACATGCCCAGGAAGCGCCCCAGCAGACCCTCGATCTGGTCGGACTTGTGCAGTACGCCGTAAGAGGCGCCGGCGTAGCTCTGGTCGAGCAGGGCCTGGGGGCCGTACTGCTGCTTGATGGCGAGCATCTTGCTGGCGACGAAGTTCAGCGCCTCGTCCCAGGAGACGCGCTTGAACTTCCCTTCGCCACGCTCGCCCACGCGCATCATGGGATAGAGAAGGCGTTCCGGAGAGTAGAGCCGGGAGCGGTAGGAGCGGCCACGCAGGCAGGCGCGCAGCTGGGGCTCCTCGTCGGTGTCCTTGCCGAAGGCGCCGTTCTTCTGGAAGCGTCCGTCATCGGTGGAGAGGCGGACGATCACATCCCCCTGTTTGTGGGCCACCAGCATGTGCCGGGAGCCGCAGTTGTGCGCGCAACTGGTGACCACCGTGGTCAGTTGGTCATCCCTCGGGTAGGGCTCGTAGGCGAAGGCCTTGGCCTCCTTCGCCGTCTTCAGCTCCACCATGCCGGCCACCGCCGTGGTGGCGGCACCGGCGGCGGCAGTCTTCATAAAACTGCGCCGGTTCATATTCAACACGGAATCGAGTCTCTTTTCCCGCGAATCCTGAGTCATATCTGTCTCCTCAAAGCTGCATCTGTTGCGATGCGTGGGATACCCCGCGGGGCGTCCCTTGATAAAGTCTGAATCAAATCGCCCGCCCGCGCTGATTCGGCGGCACCGGATAACCGGGCCACGACGCGGGCGCCGCGCGCCGCTACTTCTTCGCCTCCTTCAGGCGATACGGCTCATCGGATTCGGTGGCGCGGTCTTTCGCCCACTCGGGCACATCTTTCGCCATGCCGGGCCAGGGGTTGCGCGGATAGGGGTAGTTGATCCGGTACCACTGGCGGCCGCCGTGACAACCGTAGCAGGTGTCGCTGCTCGTCTTGCCCGCCTCTTCGATGGCGGCGGCATTGAGATAGCTCACCTTGTGGCGGTTGGTTCTGATACCGGCGTGGCAGAGTACACAGCTGTCCTGCATCAGGGCGCGGGACTCGGGCCAGGGGCCGGGCAGTCCCATCACCTGGTAATTGTTGCCGCCATGGCAACGCAGGCAGGTGGTCGAGGGGTCGACCGCCTTGCGCAGGTTGAAGCCGGCGGGTTCGGCGGTGGGTGGAACAGGTGCCTCTTCGCGCGGATCGTTGCCCTGGTGGCAGAAGACGCAGTCGAGGTTCATCACCTTCTTGGCCAGCGGTGACTCCAGGTGGCGCCAGTGGAAGCTCTCCTGCGCTCCCTCGTAGGTGTCAAGGGTCTGGTACCAGGCCAGGGTGTCGACGGCCTTGACGCCGGCGGGGCTGACCTGCCGGGGCTTGGCGCTGAGGATCTCCTGGTGACAGGCGAGGCACTGCTCGTTGGTCGCCTCATGGACGGCGGGCGGGAAGTGGATGGGATCCCAGCGTGCCCGTTCGTAATCTTTCTGCGGTGCCTCCGCCGAGGCGTCGAGGCCCCAGAGCATCAGCAGTGTCAGTAGTAGGGATGTACCCTTTTTCATCGTTATTGACCCCCGATTCTAGACGTAGGATGTGGCTGCTCTTTTCGAAACTGGTTTGGGGTGGGCTGTCAGCGGCTGTGCCATCCCCGGATATCATAGGGCCCGGTCATGCCGGGGCGGGTGAAGGGTGTGAACCAGTTGCCCTGGGACTCCAGGAATCGCAGGTTGACCTGCTGCGGCATCACCACCCCGGTGAGGGCCTGAGCGTACCAGGCCTGGTCCTTGTTGACCATCTGGATGACGGGAGCTCCCGCGGGGCGCTGGTCTGGATTGACGCCGGCGATAGGGTAGGCATCGGCCTGCAGTGGTATTACACTGGCGGCAAGCAGAGATAGCCCAAGACCAGAAGTAGTAAGACGGTTCTTTCGTTGCATATGTCGCATCTCCCTTGTTTTCCCGCTGCGACCCGGTCTGAGCCGGGTGGTGAGCTTGGGTTGAATATATTAAGGGTGAAGGTGGCAATGCCTGTGCCAAAACCTGAATTTTTTTTATTCATTGATCTGTTTTGGTTTTTGGAAGGTGGTAGGGGGGGCGACGGGGGACGGCTTACTACCGGAAAGTGCCAAAATGACATCAAAAAAAGTGTCATAATGGCACTTTTCAAGGTTTGGGCCGAGGATTCAGCAGCGTCCGCGAGGCACTCGACAGGCGTGCGGATCCACCCCTTACGGATGCGGTTTATTATGGGATTACATCGGGAATCAGATGAGCGTTGAACGTGACAACAAGGAACCGTCTCCTCGCCGGGGTGGTGGTTTTCTGCTCTGGATCGGGGAGAGTCTGACCCGTAAATTCCTGCTCGGGACCGCCTTCGGCCTGTTGACCACCTCCCTGGTGTTTCTGCTGCTGTTTCTCGGTATGTATCGCGCCCAGTTGCAGTTTGAGCGCAGCGAGGCGTCACGGCAGGTCAACGCGCTGCTTCAGGCGTCTCTGGAAAACGCCATGCTCAAGCGCGATCTCGAGGGGCTGCGGGATATCGTGGAGCGGCTTGGCCGGCAGGACGGCATCACCAGCGTAATGATCATCAATCCGGCCAATGAGGTGCGTTTTACCTCGGAGCCTAGCCTGCTCGGTCACCGCTACAGCCCGGAGACCGATTCGACCTGCATCCAATGCCACGCGGGCGGGGAACGCTCTGGGCAATACACCATGTTTATGGAGAACGAGCAGGGCAAGGAGGTGCTGCGCAGCGTCAATCCGGTACAGAACAAGACTCCCTGTACCAAATGCCACGGGCCGCTGGAGGTGAATCCGGTCAACGGCGTTCTGTTCGTCGACTATGATGCGGCGACGATACGCGAGAATGCCCAGAACACCACCCTGATTCTGATGGGGGCGGGCGCCCTGGTGGTGTTCGTTACCCTGACCGGAGGCTGGTGGTTCATGCGACGCTTCGTGCTCTCTCCGGTGAATCAGCTCTCCGGGGCCAGCGCCCGGATCGCCCACGGTCAGCTGGCGACCCGGGTCACCCTGGAGGGTAATGACGAACTGGCGCGTCTCGGCAATTCATTCAACGATATGGCGAGCCATCTGCAATCGAGTCTGCGGCAGATCAGAGAGAACGAGTCCTACCTGCAGGGGTTGATCGACGCCATTCCCGACGGGGTGCGGGTGATCGACCAGCAATACCGGGTCATTACCTGCAATGGCGCCTACAGCCGACAGATCGGTCTGACGCCGGAGCAGATCAAGTCGCGCCACTGTTATGAACTCGGCTACGGGCTTTCCGCCCCCTGTCCACCGACCATGATCACCTGTCCTCTGCACGAGATCGTCGACAACGGCCAGCCGATCAAGTGCCTGCATAAATTTCAGCTGGAGAGTGGGCGCGCGCTCGATGTGGAGATCATCGCCGCGCCGCTGCGGGTGGTGCGCGAGGGCAGGGAGCAGGTGCTGATCGTCGAGTCGATCCGGGATCTCTCCAAGCAGATCAAGTTCTCCCAGGAGCAGAAACTCTCCGCCCTGGGGCTGCTGGCGGCGGGGGTCGCCCATGAGATAGGCAACCCATTGGGATCGATCCGTCTCGCCCTGCAGAGCCTGGAGCGGGCCTCCGCGGCGGGTGAGGTCGATTCCGAGGAGACTCTAAGCTACCTGCGCCTGGTGGATTCCGAGATCGACAAGTGCATCGACGTCTCCCAGCGCCTGCTCAAGCTCAGCAGCGGGCAGATGCATGCCAAGGATCTGGTCTGTCTGAATACCGCCCTTACCGAGACGATCTCCCTGCTTAGCTGGGAGGGCAAGGCCAAGGGGGTGGTCATCGAGCAGAGGCTGACCGACAGCGATATGCGTCTGCTGGCCATCGAGAGCGATATACGAATGATCGTGCTCAACCTGGTCCTCAATGCCTTTTATGCCATGCCCGATGGCGGCACGCTGACCGTCTCATCGCGCCGCGAGGAGAACGCTCTGGTGATGAGCTTCGCAGACAGCGGCGTGGGCATCAGCCATCAGGACATGCCGCACATATTCGATCCCTTTTTCACCAAACGGGCCAGCAAGGAACGCGGTACCGGGCTCGGCCTCAGTATCACCAAGAATCTGGTGGAAAAATTCGGTGGACGCATCACGGTCGCCAGCGAACCCGGCAAGGGAGCGGTTTTCGATGTGACCCTGCCCATGACAGAACTTGACGACTCCGTAGGTAGCGTGTGAAAAATGAAATACTGGTAATTGAAGATGACGCCATCCTGAATCAGCTGTTGACCAGGCAGCTGGTGCGGATGGGCTATAAGGTCCACAGCGCGAATACATGGGAAGAGGGGTACGACTACCTCACCGTGAAGGAGCCCAGGCTGGTGCTGATGGATGTTCATCTGCCCGACGCCAACGGCCTGGACAAGCTGCCGGAGCTGGTCGGGCAGCAGCCGGTGATTATCCTCACCGCCTATGGTTCGGTACAGAACGCGGTACAGGCGATGCAGGCGGGTGCGGCGGAGTACCTGGTCAAGCCGGTCAACCTGGATGAATTGGAGTTGACCGTGCAACGGGTGTTGGCCAACGCCGCGTTGAAATTCGAGTGCGATTTCATCAAGAGCCGCCAGCGCTCGGTGAAGAACAATTTCATGGTCGGGCGCAGCCGGGCGTTGCAGGAGGTGGATAGTCTGATCGACGCCGTGGCGCCGAACGATATCACGGTGCTGATTCAGGGCGAGAGCGGGGTCGGCAAGGAGCTGGTGGCGCGGGCGGTACACGACCGCAGCGATCGCAGCGCGCGCAATTTCGTCGCCGTCGACTGCTGCACCCTGCAGGAAAAACTCTTCGAATCGGAACTGTTCGGGCACGAGCGGGGTGCGTTCACCGGGGCCGACCGGCAGAAGAAGGGGCTGATCGAGGGCGCCGAGGGGGGGACCATCTTCCTTGATGAGATCGGCGAGATCGAACCGACCATTCAGGCCAAGCTGCTGCGGGTGCTCGAGACCAACCGCTTCCGCCGGGTCGGCGGCACCAAGGATCTCCAGGCCAACGTGCGCATCGTCGCCGCCACCAACCGCGATCTCGAACAGCTGAGCCGCGAGGGGAGTTTCCGCCAGGATCTCTACTACCGCCTCGGGGCATTCACCATCCGGGTGCCACCCCTGCGTGAGCGGCGGGATGACATCAAGGACCTGGTTGAGCACTTCCTGCACAACCACAACTTTTCCCGGCGCATCAACAAGACCGTCACCCCGGCCGCCATGAAACAGCTCAACGGCTATGACTGGCCGGGCAATATCCGCGAACTGAAGAATGTGGTGGAACGGGCGGTTATCCTCTCCCGGGATCATCCATCCATCAGTGTGGAGCAGCTCAGTTTCGGCTCTTCACTGCAAAACCCCGCCAACGAGCACTACCATTTGACATTCGAAGAGGAGCCCTCTCTGGAGCAGGTCGAGGCGCTGCACATCAAACAGCTTCTGGAACGCTATGACGGGCACCGGATGACCGTGGCCAACACCCTCGGGGTCAGTGTGCGTAACCTCTACCGTTTGATCAAAAAGTACGATCTGTAATTACGCGACTGCATTCGGGATCGGGTCAATTGCGCTTGATCCGTCCGCCGGTTTTTTCCGCCTCTGAGTAATCGACACCGATTCCTGACGGAAAGCGTGCGAACCAAAAATGGGCAAATGATTTCAAAGGAGAGACGGGCCCAGCCCAATATCTGTCGATAGAGCTGAATGGATGCAACAATCCCGGAGCCGGTCGCAATCCGTGGCGCGTAGGGGAATGGCGCGAGCCGCGGCGTCCCTTAGTTCCAACGGCAGGAGCACGCGGCGTTTCATTAGGGTGTCGTTCGCCCGGTCAGAGCGCCTTGATCTTCGCCGCCTGCTCCTCCAGCTTCGAGAGGGCGGAGCGGGCCGCCTCCAGCTTGTCGCGCTCTTTCCGCACCACCGCCTCGGGGGCCTTGTCGGTGAAGTTTGGATTGGAGAGCTTCTTCTCCACATGCCCGGCCTCGGCACGCTGCCGGTCGATCTCCTTCTGCAGGCGGGCCAGCTCGGCGTCCTTGTCGATCAGACCGGCCAGGGGGATCAGTACCTTCATCTCACCGACCAGGGCCAGGGCGGATTCGGGGCCTGCCTCCCCTTCGGGCAGTACGCTGACCGATTCGGTCCTGGCCAGGAAATCGAGGTAGGGCCGGGCGGCCACGGCCCACGCCCGGTCGGTCGCGCTGGCGTTGGCCAGCAGCACCGGGACCGGCTTGCCGGGAGCGATGTTCATCTCTCCCTTGATCTTCCGGATGCCGAGGATGAACTGCCGCACCCACTCCATCTCCGCTTCGGCCTCCCGGTCCAGCAGTGCCTCGTCCCGCACCGGGTAGGGCTGGGTCATGATGGTGTCGCCGCTGATCCCCGCCAATGGGGCCGCCTTCTGCCAGATCTCCTCGGTGATGAAGGGCATGATGGGGTGGGTCAGGCGCAGGACCGACTCCAGCACCTGGACCAGGGTGCGGCGGGTGCCGCGCCTGGCCGCCTGGGAGGCGTTGTCGCCGTTGAGCACCGGTTTGCACAGCTCCAGGTACCAGTCGCAGTAGTGGTTCCAGGTGAACTCGTAGATCGCCTGGGCGGCGTGGTCGAAACGGTAGCCCTCGATGGCGTCGGTGACGGTGGCGGTGGTCTGCTGTAGCCGGGAGAGGATCCAGCGATCCGCCGCGCTCAGCTCGATGGCGCCTCCGTCCAGGCCGCAGTCCCGCTCCTCGGTGTTCATGAAGACGTAGCGGGCGGCGTTCCAAAGCTTGTTGCAGAAATTGCGATAGCCCTCGATGCGGCCCATGTCGAACTTGACGTCGCGTCCGGTGGCCGCCAGCGCCGCGAAGGTGAAGCGCAGGGAGTCGGTGCCGTAGCTGGGGATGCCGTCCGGAAACTCCTGTCGGGTCTGCTTCTCGATCTTTTTGGCCAGTTGCGGCTGCATCATGCCCCGGGTGCGTTTGGCCACCAGTGACTCCAGATCGATACCGTCGATCAGGTCGATGGGGTCGAGCACGTTGCCCTTGGATTTGGACATTTTGTCGCCATGGGAATCGCGCACCAGGCCGTGTACATAGACCTCGTGGAATGGAACCTGACCGTCCATGAACTTGAGTCCCATCATGATCATACGGGCGACCCAGAAGAAGATGATGTCGAAGCCGGTGACCAGCACGTTGGTCGGATAGAAGGTCTTGAGCCGTTCGCTGTTCTCCGGCCAGCCCAGGGTGGAGAAGGGCCACAGGGCGGAGCTGAACCAGGTATCGAGGACATCCTCATCCTGGCGCAGTGGGTAGTCCGCGGGGAGGCCGTGTTTTTCGCGCACCTCGGTCTCGTCGCGCCCCACGTAGACGTTGCCCTCGGCATCGTACCAGGCGGGGATCCGGTGGCCCCACCAGATTTGGCGGCTGATGCACCAGTCCTGGATGTTGCGCATCCACTCGTAGTAGGTGTTTTTCCAGTTGTCGGGAACGAAGCGGATGCTGCCGTTCTCCACCGCCTCGATGGCGGGCTTGGCCAGGGGGGCGATCTTGACGTACCACTGGTCGGTGAGGAACGGTTCGATGACGGTGCCGGAACGGTCGCCACGGGGCACCACCAGTTTGTGATCGACGATCTTCTCCAGCAGGCCGGCTGCCTCCAGATCGGACACGATGCGTTTGCGCGCCTCGTAGCGGTCCAGGCCGATGTAGGCGGCGGGTAGCAGCCCACCCTCCTCGGCGGTGTTGGGGCGAATTGCGGCATCGATGGTGAAGATGTTGATCAGGCCGCCGTGGGCCTGCCCGCTGATCTGGATCTCGTCGCGATGACGCAGCCACACCTCGTAGTCGTTGAAGTCGTGTGCCGGGGTGATCTTGACGCAGCCGGTGCCGAACTCCGGGTCGGCGTGTTCATCGGCCACGATGGGGATTCTGCGGTTGGTCAGGGGCAGCTCCACCAGTTCGCCGATCAGGTGCCGGTAGCGCTCATCCTCCGGATTGACCGCCACCGCGCAGTCGCCGAGCATGGTTTCGGGGCGGGTGGTGGAGACCACCAGATGGCCCTGGCCGTTGGAGAGGGGGTAGCGCATGTGCCACATGTGGCCGGCCTCCTCCTCGTTCAGCACCTCCAGATCGGAGACGGCGGTGTGCAGTTTGGTGTCCCAGTTGACCAGACGCTTGCCGCGGTAGATCAGTCCCTCTTCGTAGAGGCGCACGAACACCTCTTTGACCGCGTTGGAGAGTCCGTCGTCCATGGTGAACCGTTCATGCTCCCAGTCCAGTGAGGAGCCGAGGCGGCGCAGCTGGCGGGTGATGTTGCCGCCCGACTCCGCCTTCCACTCCCAGATACGCTCGATGAAGGCGTTTCGGCCCAGGTCGTGGCGGCTCTTGCCGTCTTGTTCGAGCTGGCGCTCCACCACCATCTGGGTGGCGATACCGGCATGGTCGGTGCCGGGCTGCCACAGGGTGTTGGCCCCGCGCATGCGCTTGAAGCGGATCAGGGTGTCCATGATGGTGTTGTTGAAACCGTGCCCCATGTGCAGGCTGCCGGTGACGTTGGGCGGTGGAATCATGATGCAGTAGGCATCGTTTGGGTCGCTCTGTTGCGGCCGCGGGGCGAAGTAGCCGCGCTCTTCCCAGGTTTGATACCAGCGTTGTTCCAGGCTGTGGGGGTCGTAGGTCTTGTCCATGGATCGCTCGTACTTGTGGCGGTTGCTAAAAACGGCGGATTATACCCCAATCCGGCCCTC
Organism: Candidatus Sedimenticola endophacoides; assembly: GCA_003062205.1. Classification (GTDB taxonomy): domain Bacteria; phylum Pseudomonadota; class Gammaproteobacteria; order Chromatiales; family Chromatiaceae; genus Sedimenticola_A; species Sedimenticola_A endophacoides. The sequence goes on along the minus strand of PQCP01000086.1, from coordinate 39,931 downwards.
TTTCGCGCCTTTGGCGCGCATTTTTCCCGGTCCCCGGCGGGCGGGACCGAAAGGGCGTATCATGTGTCGGAACAGGCACAACATGGAGAGGGATATGAGCCGGGGCCGTGTCATCCTGATTATCGTCATCGCCTTTCTGGTGGGAGGCTTTTTTCTCTTTGATCTGAGCCAGTACCTGACCCTGGAGCAGATCAAGGCGCGGCAGGCGGGACTGCAGGGGCAGTTGCGGGAGAACCCCGTGGAGACCGTCATCCTGTTCTTCCTGGTCTATGTGGCGGTGACCGGGCTCTCCCTGCCCGGAGCGGCGGCGATGTCGCTGGTGATCGGGGCGGTGTTCGGACTGCTGTGGGGGGTGATCCTGGTCTCCTTCGCCTCCACCCTGGGCGCCACACTGGCCTTTCTGGCGTCCCGTTTTCTCCTTCGCAACGCGGTTCAGACACGCTTCCGGGAGCAGCTGGGGCCGGTCAATGAGGGGATCCGGCGCGACGGCGCCTTCTACCTGTTCGGCCTGCGTCTGGTGCCGATCTTCCCCTTTTTCATCATCAACCTGGTGATGGGGCTCACCCCGATGCGCACCTGGACCTTCGCCTGGGTCAGTCAGGTGGGGATGCTGGCGGGGACCGTTGTCTATATCAACGCCGGTACCGAACTGGGACGGCTCGACTCGCTGGCGGGGATTCTCTCTCCGCGTCTGGTTCTTTCGTTCGCCCTGCTGGGGCTTTTCCCACTGCTCGCCAGGCGCGCCCTGGGGGCCATTCGGGCCCGCCGGGCCCTTGCCGGTTACACACGGCCGACCACCTTCGACCGCAACCTGATCGTGATCGGGGCCGGCTCCGGCGGACTGGTCGCCGCCTATATCGCCGCCGCCCTGAAGGCCGGGGTGACCCTGATCGAGAAGGGGCGGATGGGCGGCGACTGCCTCAATACCGGCTGCGTGCCCTCCAAGGCACTGATCCGTTCGGCCCGTTTCCTGGATCAGCTCCGGCGTGCCGAGCGTTTCGGTTTCACCGATGCCCGTGCCGAGGTCGATTTCGCCCGCGTCATGGAGCGGGTGCGCTCGGTGGTGGAGCGGGTGGCGCCACACGACTCGGTGGAGCGCTACACCTCTCTTGGGGTGGATGTGATCCAAGGTGAGGCGCGCATTGTTGATCCCTACACGGTGGAGGTCAACGGCCAGCGTCTGACCAGTCGCGGGATCATCGTGGCGACCGGGGCGCGGCCCCTGATCCCGCCGATCCCCGGGGTGGAGCGGGTCGACTGCCTCACCTCCGACACGCTCTGGCGATTGCGGACGCTTCCGCGGCGGTTGCTGGTGCTGGGGGGCGGTCCCATCGGCTGTGAGCTGGCCCAGTGCTTCGCCCGCTTCGGCAGCGCGGTCACCATCGTTGAGATGGCCCCCCGGCTGTTGATTCGTGAGGACGACGATGTCTCCGCCCTGGTGGCGGAGCGTTTTCGCGAGGAGGGGATCGACATCCGGACCGGACACCGGGCGCTGGCGTTCCATCAGGAGCAGGGGAGCAAGCGCCTGATCGCGGAGTATCAAGGCGGGGAGGTCGAGTTCGGATTCGATCAGGTGCTGATCGCCGTCGGGCGGGTGGCCAGCAGCCGCGGTTTCGGCCTGGAAGAGTTGGGAGTACGCCTGAGCGACCGGGGTACCATCGAGGTGAACGGGTTCCTGCAGACCAATTTCCCCAACATCTACGCCTGCGGCGATGTCGCCGGACCCTACCAGTTCACCCACACCGCCGCCCATCAGGCGTGGTATGCCGCGGTCAATGCCCTGTTCGGACCGTTCAAGCGCTTCCGGGCCGACTACTCGGTGATCCCTTTCGCCACCTTCACCGATCCCGAGGTGGGGCGGGTCGGACTCAACGAACGTGAGGCGGTGGAGCAGGGGGTGCCCTTCGAGGTGAGCGTCTATCCGCTGGAGGAGCTGGACCGGGCCATTGCCGACGGAGAGACGCGGGGCTTCGTGAAGGTGCTCACGGTACCGGGGCGGGACAGGATCCTCGGTGCCACCATTGTCGGTGAGCATGCCGCCGAGCTGGTCAATGAGTTTGTCGCCGCGATGCGTCAGGGGTTCGGCCTGAACAAGATCCTGGGTACCATCCACATCTACCCCACCTGGAGTGAGGCCGGGAAATTCGTGGCGGGCAAGTGGCGGCGTGATCACCAGCCGCGCCGGCTGCTCGCCTGGGCGGCCCGTTTTCATGCGTGGCGCCGCGGGAGAGCGGCCGGCTGAGACGGGATGATGCGCATATAAAGTAGTTTCATGAACATTTTGTGAGCTACTATGTGTATAGCCACGGGTCGGCCGTGGGCATCATTCCGCCCCGGGAACCTTGGGAACAGGTCTCGCCACATGATCCGATTCATCACCCGCCTCACTATTCGCGCCAAGCTCCTCCTGCTTGTGCTCATTACCATATCCGCCGTTGTGGCCAGTTTGATACTGGGGCTGGAGCGGACCCGGGATCATCTGGGCCAGAGCGGTGACGCCGCCATGGCGCAGTGGGTCGAGACCCTGCACCGGGTGCTGAGTGCCCAGCATGCCCTGAATCAGGGCGGGGCTCTCTCCGAGACCAAGGCCCGGGAGCAGGCACTGGCGCTCATACGCGGGCTCTCGCAGGGGCAGACACGCGGCGTCTGGATCATCGACTCACAGCCGGTCCTGCTTGTGAATACCGGACCCGGGCCTCGGGAGGGGGCGCCCGCTGCCGAGGGCGGACAATCCTTCGCGGCGGCGCTCACCCTGGTCAAGAAGCGGGGCGCGGGCTACATCGATCTCGTCTGGCCGGAGACGGAGCAGCCCACCCGCAGCTATGTGAAGCGGTTTCAGCCCTGGGGGTGGGTGATCGGCGCCGGGCGCTCTCCGGAGGAGGAGTCCCTATTCATCGCGGAGGTTCGTTATCGGCTGGCGGCAGGTGGGGTGGTCCTGCTGTTGGTGCTGGCCGCCTCCTGGTGGCTGGCGCGCGCGATCACCGGACCGCTGCGCCATGTGATGCGGGAGGTCGAGGCGATCTCCAGGGGCGAGGGGGACCTGACCCGACGGCTCGACGTGCGCGGTCATGACGAACTCTCCCATCTTGCCGCCAGCTTCAATCACCTGATGGAGCGTATCCAGCGGATGCTCAAAAGTGTGGCTGGTTCGAGCATGCAGTTGTCGGCCTCCTTCGCCGAGTTGTCCCGGGTCTCCGACGACACCAACCGGGCCGTGCTCAAGCAGCAGGAGGAGACGCACCTGGTGATCAATGCCATCAACGAGTTGGCCGCGTCGGTGCGCGAGGTGGCGGAGAATACGGCGCGGGCCGCCGATGCCGCGCTCAAGGCCGACGATCAGGCGCTGAGTGGGCGGCATATGGTCAACGAAAACTCCCAGGCGATGGAGAAGTTGGCGGAGGAGGTGGAACAGGCGGCCCTGGTGATCCAGGAGCTGGAGCAGGAGGCGGTGGGGATCGGCAGTGTGCTGGCGGTGATCCAGTCCATCGCCGAGCAGACCAATCTGCTGGCCCTCAACGCCGCCATCGAGGCGGCGCGGGCCGGGGATCAGGGCCGGGGGTTCGCCGTGGTGGCGGACGAGGTGCGGACCCTGGCCCAGCGCACCCAGGCTGCCACCACCCAGATTCAGGATGCCATCGCCCGGTTGCAGGAGCGCACCGGCAGGGCGGTGGCGGTGATGGCACGGGGGCGGTCCAGCGCCGACGATGGCCTGAAAAAGGCAACCCGTGCCGGTGAACTGCTCGACTCGATCTCGGCATCGGTGGCGGTGATCAGGGACTTCAACACCCAGATCGCCAGCGCCACCGAAGAGCAGGCTGCGGTTACCGCCGAGGTCGGATCGAATCTCAACTGCATCGCCGATCTGGCCAAGAACACCGCCAGCGGTGCCGAGGCCACGGACAAGGCGACCATTCACCTGACCGAAGAGGTGGAGGCGCTGCAGGGGCGCATCATGCAGTTCCAGCTCGGGGGACGGATGCTCGACCTCGAATCGGCGAAATCGAAGCATCAGAACTGGAAGGTGCGGTTGCGTGCCTTTCTCAACAACGAGACCATGCTCACAGCGGACCAGGCCGCATCACACACCCACTGTGAATTCGGCCGCTGGTACTACTCAGACGGGCTGCATCGTTTCGGCGATATCCCCGCCATGCGCGAGATCGAAGCGCCTCACCTCGAATTGCATAAGCTGATCCGGGCCATTATCGAGGCCAAAAACAGCGGTAACACAGAGCTTGCCGAGGAGCTCTATTTCCGGGTGGAGCCCCTGTCGCAGCGTATTGTCGCGCTCATGGAGCAGGCCGAGGCGCAGGCGGCGGACGCAGGGTCGGTCTGAGCGGTCAGTGAGCGCCCCCGGTCCGTGCCCCTTCACCCGGCGTGGGTTTTATCCGTCACGGCTTCACTGAATCCGCCCCGTCACAGCACGTTTCACCCCATCTTTTCCGAGGTCTCCCGCTCTTGAGTTTTGGGGGCGCCTCGGACACAATGCGCCACAATTATCCTTGATACAGGTCAAGAACCGTTCGGTCGCAAGGGTGGGCAAGCGGATGGACGCCCGGCGACTGGGGACCGCCTGCCACTTCCCGGTGGCGGCCCGAATAGACCCCATCCGGCCAACCTGGACGCTCCTATGTCTGAACAAACCCACGCCCCGGGCCAGGGCGGCGCCTACTCCGATCTGCTCACCCTGCTCCCCGATGGAACCCCGGTGCTGAATACCGGCGTGCATCCCATGGAGCAGTTGCTGTCGATGGGCGCCGAAGAGGTATTGGCGGCGTTCAAGCGCAGTCAGCAGCAGGATTTTCTGCGCGTCATCGCACAACTGGAGGAGCCGGGAAATCCGCTCAATCGGCTGCTCGGGGAGTTGCGCGAGATCGCCGAAAAAGAGCCGCATAACCGCTTTTCCGAGCTGGCGCTGTTTCGCCCCGGCGCGCTGCGCGAGCTGTTCATCGACCTGCATAACCACGTCATGGACCACCCGGTGTGGCGCCACCCCTTTTTTCTTCGTATCTTCGAGGGTGACTTCAACGCCGACGAGCTTACCCTCTTCGCCAAGCACTACTTCAATCAGGTGAAGAATACCCGCCAATGCGTCGCCCTTGCACTGGGCCGTTTCTCCGGGGTCATGCCGTTGCCCTATGGGTGTCTGAATGAACGGGTCTCCGAACTCGCCCAGATCGTGCTGGCCCAACTGCTGGCGGACGAATACGGAGTCGGTACCCATGCGGTGGAGGATTACCCCGAACTGCATGGGCTGCTGGGCTCCACCACCCATATCGTCATGTACCGAAATCTTTTCGACGGACTGGGCGTGACGTTTCAGGAGCAGGACGTGGCGATGCTGCCGGGGGTCGCCGACAATGTGCTCACCCAGCGGCTGCTGGCGGGCGACCCACGCTTCACCACGGTAGAGGCGCTCGCCTCTGTGGGGCTGGGCATGGAGTGGGGGGTTCCCGAGTTTTTCAGCCTGTTGCTCGGCGGCATGATTCGCTGGGGATGGCGTAACCGGGCGCCGCTTACCCAGCGCCATCTCATCGTCTTCATCGCGCATGTGCAGTACGATGTTCTGCACGCCATTTCGGTGATGCTGATCACCAGCTTTTTCAACCATGAGGACGACGCGCTGGCGCGGATCAAGCAGGCGACCAATACCCTGATGGCGAGCCGCCACGCCATGATGGGCGATCTCTACCGGCACATCTTCGGAGCGGATTGCCCCGCCCTCGGTGAGATTGCGCTGGCCCCAGAGTACCATCTGCGCGACCGGCGTATCGCCGATGCCCTGATCGAGGCGCGCGCCCAGGTGGCGCCGGACCGTGTGATCGGCGGCGTAGCCTATCGAGGCAGCCAAACCCTGCCATTCGTCTTTTCCCAGGGGGAGTGAATCATGCAGAGCTTTAGCAGTGACGCCGGAGAGCGGTTTCGCAAACGGTTGATCGCAACCGCCAAGGGGCGCCATGGGGCCAGGGACATGACCCGGGAGCAGGCCCGCGAGGCGCTGGCATTCCTGTTCAGCGACGAGGCGCATCCCGTGCAGATCGGGGCCTTTCTCACCGCCATGCGTTTCAAGGGCACGCGGGTCGAGGAGATGATGGGGTTCCTCGACGCCATGGAATCCGCCGCGACCCTGATCGAACCGGCGGCGCGGGGACTGATCAACTGCAACGGTCCTTACGACGGCCGCAAGAAGGCCCTTAATCTCAGTGTCCCCGCGGCCATCGTCGCCGCCGCCGCCGGGGTGCCGGTGGTGCTGCACTCGAACAGCGGCCTGCCCCCCAAGGACGGGGTAACCAACGCCCGGTTGCTGGAGGCGCTGGGGGTACCGGCCGCCCGTGAGCCGGATCAGGTGTGTTCCGATATTGAACGCATGGGCTTCGGACACCTGCACGCCAGCCGCTACCTGCATGGGGTGGAACGGCTCAAGCCCCTGCGCCAGAGCCTCTTCTACCGCTCTTTTCTGCACGCCTGCGAGGTGATGCTCAACCCGGCGCGTGCGCGCCGCTCCCTGATCGGCGCCGCCCACGAGTCGTTCCTGGAGCGTTTCGCCCAGGCGGCCGGAACGCGCGGGCAGGAGCGGGTGCTGGTGGTCCAGGGGCTGGACGGGGGGGACGAACTGCCCCTCGCGCCCGCCCCGGTGGCCGAGTACCACGAGGGCCGGATCGAGAAATACACCCTGGCCCCGGGCGACTTCGGACTGAAGGAGGCGAAACACCATCCGTGTGAAACCCCGGCCCAGTCCGCCGCCCTGGTGGAGGCCGCACTGGGCGGTGACGAGCGCCACCTCGACGCCCTGCTGTTCAACGCGGGATTGCGTATTCAACTGGGCGGCGGCAGCGACTCCCTGGAGAGCGGCATCGCCAAGGCCCGCGACACGATCACCGGCGGGGCCGCGCTGGACAAGCTCGAAGCGCTGCGTGGCGGGGGGCGGGAGGGCTGAACGGGTGGTGTCCGGGGCTACCGGTCACGGGCATTGCCGAACGAAAACAAGTTGTTCCGGAAACTGCCGTGCATAAAGGCCGTCGCCGGGACATACCCTCAAATAAAAAAGGCTCGGAACACAGGGTTCCGAGCCTTCGTTTATATGGTACTCCGTAGGGGAATCGAACCCCTGTTACCGGCGTGAGAGGCCAGCGTCCTAACCGCTAGACGAACGGAGCATTCACTTGCGACGCGTATTATACGCAAGAAAACGACCATCACAAGTAGGTAAGGCTATTTTTCTTCAACGGCTGTATAATCCCCGCCTTCAAGGTATCTGTTTACGTCTGCGACGCAGGCTGTTCAAGGGAAGAATCATCATTACGCCGGTCATTACAGCGCGCCCGGATCACATTATCAGTCGGGCCAACATCAGCGATAGCGCATTGAAGGTGCTCTACCGTCTCCGGGATGCGGGCTATCAGGCGCATCTGGTTGGCGGCGGGGTACGCGATCTGTTGCTGGGGCGTGAACCGAAGGACTTCGATGTGGCCACCGACGCCACCCCCGAGCAGGTGAGGGGTGTGTTTCGCAACTGCCGCCTGATCGGGCGGCGTTTCCGTCTCGCCCATATCCATTTCGGCCGCGAGATCATTGAGGTGGCGACCTTTCGCAGCATGCGGGACCCGGCCGACGAGGGTGACCGGGAACTCGATAACGGTATGCTGGTGCGCGATAACGTCTATGGCACCATCGAGGAGGATGCCCTGCGCCGGGATTTCACGGTCAACGCCCTCTACTACAACATCGCCGATTTTTCCGTTATCGATTACGCTGGCGGCATGCAGGATCTGCAGGCGGGTGTCCTGCGCCTGCTCGGCGACCCCGAGACCCGGTATCGTGAGGACCCGGTGCGGATGCTGCGGGCGGTGCGCTTTGCCGCCAAGCTCGGTTTTGTGATCAATCCCGCGTGCGAACGGCCGATATTCGAGCTGGGAGCGCTGTTGCAGGGGGTCCCGGCAGCCCGTCTGTTCGAGGAGGTGCTGAAGCTGTTCATGGGCGGCATGGCCCTGGAGACCTTCGAGAAGCTGCGCCACTATGACCTTTTCGGTGAGCTCTTTCCCGAGACCGAGGAGTCTCTCAGCCACGAGGAGCACGACTTCCCCATCACCTTCGTCAACCGGGGAATGGCGAACACCGACCTGCGCATCCGCGAAGGCAAGCCGGTAACGCCGGCCTTTCTGTTCGCGGTGCTGCTGTGGGAGCCGGTGCGCCGCTTCTCCGATGAGCTGTTGGGTGCGGGGCAGTCGCCGCTGGCGGCCATGCAGGAGGCTGGCTCCGAGATGGTCTATCGCCAGTCCCGCCACATCTCCATACCGAAGCGCTTCAGCCTCCCCATGCGTGAGATCTGGAGCCTGCAGCACCGTTTTCTGCACCGCTCCGGAAAGCGCCCCCACCGCCTGCTGACCCACCCCCGGTTCCGTGCCGCTTACGATTTTCTGCTGCTGCGGGCCGAAGCGGGGGAGATCGATCCGGAACTGGCACAGTGGTGGACCCGCTTCCAGGAGGTCAACGGCGAGGAGCGCGATCACATGGCCAAGCAGGGCGAAGGCGGCACTGAGGGCAAGCGTCGCCGTCGTCGTCGCCGTCGCCGCAAGCCCTCCGGCCAGCCCCCGCATGGAGAGTGATCCGGGAGGGTGCGGCGCCAGGCGCATCGCCCATATCGGTCTTGGCAGCAATCTCGAATCCCCCGTGGAGCAGGTGCGACGCGCCTTCGATGAGTTGGATGCCCTTCCCCAAACCAGGCTTCGGGCCCGCTCGCGCCTCTATCACAGCAGGCCCATGGGGCCACAGGATCAGCCTGATTACATCAATGCGGTGGCGGCGCTGGAGACCGGGCTCGATCCGCTACCGCTGCTGCAAGCCCTGCAGGGGATCGAGCAGGGCCATCACCGGGTGCGCCGCCGCCGCTGGGGGGCGCGTACCCTCGACCTGGATATCCTGCTCTACGCCGGGTTGGTGATCGACACCCCGGAGCTTCAGGTGCCGCACCCCGGCCTGCACCAGCGCGGATTCGTCCTTCATCCCCTGCGCGAGCTGCTTCCAGGCGACTTTGTTATCCCGGGGCGGGGGAGGCTGGATGCACTGGTCGCCGCGCTCCCGCCACAGGATCTCGAACCCTGCCGGTGAGTCTCCACCGCTGGCCGCATGGGCGGAAAAGTGGCGGATGGTATTTCAATCCCGGGCCGGTGCTGGTCTAATAGTGCACCGCACAAGCGGCGCCTTCCGTTTGACCACACGAGAGAGAGCGAGCATGTCCCCAGTTACCACGGCAACATTGATGCAGATGAAGGCGCGCGGCGAGAAGATCGCCGTGCTTACCAGCTATGACGCCAGCTTCACCACCCACATCGAGGATGCGGGGGTCGAGGTGATCCTGGTTGGCGATTCCCTGGGCATGGTGATTCAGGGCCAGGAGAGCACCCTGCCGGTGGCGGTCGAGGAGATGGTGTACCACACCCGGTGTGTGGCACGCGCCCGGCGCAATGCGTTGCTGGTCGCCGACATGCCGTTCATGAGCTACAGCTCCTCGCAGCAGGCGCTGAACACCGCGGGCCGCCTGATGAAGGACGGTGGCGCCCACATGGTGAAATTGGAAGGGGGGGGCACCCAGCTGGAGACGGTGCGCCAGCTCACCGCCAACGGCATTCCGGTCTGTGCTCACCTCGGGCTGTTGCCCCAGTCGGTGCACAAACTGGGCGGTTACCGGGTGCAGGGACGCGACGGGGACTCGGCGCGGATGATGAGAGAGGATGCGCTGGCACTGGAGGCGGCGGGCGCCCAGTTGCTGGTACTGGAGTGCGTGCCAGCCCGGTTGGCCGGGGAGATCAGTCGTGAATTGGAGATCCCGGTGATCGGCATTGGCGCCGGGGCGGCTTGTGACGGCCAGGTGTTGGTCCTCTACGATATGCTGGGAATCACGCCGCGTCAGCCGCCGCGTTTCACCCGGAATTTTCTCGAACAATCGGGGTCGGTCGCCGCCGCTATCGCCGCCTATGCCCAGGCCGTGAAAGAGGGGAGCTTCCCCGCACAGGAGCATAGTTTCGAATGATTGTAGTGAGCGCTGTCGATGCCCTGCGTGAGCAGGTGGCCCAGTGGCGGAGCGCTGGAGAGCGTGTCGCTTTTGTCCCCACCATGGGGAATCTGCATGATGGCCATCTGGCCCTGGTGCGGCAGGCTCGTGAACTGGCGGACCGGGTGGTGGTCTCGATTTTTGTCAATCCGTTACAGTTTGGCGAGGGGGAGGATTTCGAGACCTATCCCCGCACCCTGGACGAGGATGTGGAGCGGCTGATCGAGGCGAAGGCCGATCTGCTGTTCACCCCGGCGGTGGAGACGCTCTATCCCAGGCCCAGGCAGCTGCAGACCCGGGTCGAGGTGCCGCTGATCTCCGATATGCTCTGTGGCGCTTCCCGTCCCGGTCACTTTGCCGGGGTGGCCACCGTGGTGTGCAAACTGTTCAATCTGGTGCAGGCAGATGTCGCGGTGTTCGGCGAAAAGGATTTTCAGCAACTGATGGTGATCCGCCGCATGGTCGAGGATCTCTGTCTGCCCGTCGAGATCGAGGGGCTGGCCACGGTACGCGACGAGGACGGTCTGGCGATGAGTTCCCGTAACGGCTATCTGACCAAGAGCGAACGGGCCACCGCCCCGGCCCTCTATCGCACCCTGCAGTTGATCGCCGTGGCTCTGAGCACCGGTGACCGGGCCTACCGGGAGCTGGAGGCGTCTGCCAGGAGCGAACTGGAGCGGGTGGGTTTCACTCCCGACTACTTCCAGATTCGCCGGGCGGAGGATCTCGCGGAGCCCACGCGGGGGGACCGGGAACTGGTGATCCTGGCGGCGGCCCGTCTGGGCGGGACACGGCTGATCGATAACCTAAGGGTCGATTTGGACTGAAGCTTCGGTGCGGGGCCATCAGTCAGACGGGACCATGCTCTGCTGGCTCCCGGGGGGCAAGACCCCCGCATTCCGGGAGAAGCGGGGCGCGTGCCGGGCACGGCGCCCCGACCCCAGGGGCGGTTCGCCGCACCCGTAACGATCAGCGCCGGTGGCGCATGATCGGTGGCATGCTGCGGCGGGAATAGGCGGGGAAGTCGGGGTTGGTCCAGTTGGGCTCGGCCAGTTTCTCCTCCGGCGGCTTGATGCGTGAGACGTAATCCATCATGGCGGATATCTCGCGGCCCCCGAAGTGCTGTATCTGCTTCACCATCTTTTCGTCTGCATTGCGCCGCTTGCCGATACGGATCCAGTTGAATTGCCGCATCAGGTAGTTGTAGTGCTGGCCCTGGATCAGGGGCACAAGCTCCTTGGTGTCGCCCTCGCCGTATTCACCGTGACACTCGGCGCACTCCTGCTTGTAGAGGTGCTCGCCCATGCCCAGATCGAAGCCCGGCCCGACATCGTTGTAGGGGGTCATGGGGAGGGTCTCGATATAGGCCGCCACATCGGCCATCTCCTGGGCGCCGCCCAGGGAGCTGGGCATGGCAAACGGGAACATGGTCGGGTTGTCGCGGTTGCGCACACGGATGTCGGCCAACTGCTTGATCGTCACCCCTTTCAGCTGCCCGGCGATCTGGGGGTAGTAGCCGCTCTGGGTGCCCCAGCCTTCCGGGGTATGGCAGACGGCGCAGGTCTTGTAGAGTTCACGGCCGTTGTCGATATTCGGGGTGAGGGTGAGCGCACGTTCCGCCTCCGCAGTCGGATTGGTCGCGTTGGCGGAAAACGGTCCTGCACTGAGTGCAAGGAAACAGATGGCGGGAAGCGCCAGATACTTCTTTGACATTTTCATCCTCCAGTATGATGAATACCTTTCGGCTCAATTTGATTCCGACACACCGCGACGGGGGACAGGTTCAGCATTTATTACGACTGCTGGCTTGAGCTCGGTCGGATAGGAATACCATATTCTCCCTTATGTGTAAAAGCCCTTATTAAAACCACTTATGATGTATGGATATGGCGCCGGTATGGTAATTGTGGGACCATTCGGACTGTAGCCCGTTGAATTTCGTCGACTAACCCGTATTGCTCACCAGAACTGGGGGGCTGGGGCTGGTAGACGGCCCCGATAACCGGACAGAACGGAGTGTTGCGCGGCCGATACCTGATCGGTTGGCGTAACCAATGGATTAATAGCTGTTTGTCTTGAGCGGTTGGTTCGTGCTGTTGCACTGCCCATTACGCCTTGCCTGGTCTTCGCGCCCCGGGTCTCTCTGGCGCGGCGGGTGGAACGCTGGACTGCCGGAGCATATGTTTGGGGGGACGTCTGTGTTGCGGTTGCTGTTCGTACTACTGTTGTCGTCTGGGGCGCTGAACGCCGCCACCGCCGCGGAGCATGCTGCTGCGGACAGGGTGGCGGGTGATCCCGTGGCGCTCGGCTCCGAGGCCTTCGAGCGTGGGGAGTGGGGCAGGGCGCTGGCGTACTGGGGTCCGCTGGCCGAGGCCGGAGATGCGCGGGCCCAGTTTTACCTGAGTGTGCTGTATGCCCAGGGGCTTGGTGTCGAGGCCGATACCGGTGAGGCGCTGCGTTGGCTGCGGGCCGCCGCCGAGGGCGGGATGCGCACCGCACAGTATTTTCTGGGTGAACACTACCGGGTGGGCGACTGGGTGGAGCCGGATACCGGGCAGGTGGTCTATTGGTGGCGCCTGGCGGCGCGCTCGGGCATGGCCAAGGCCCAGTACAAGCTCGGGCTGCTATACGCCCTGGGACTGGGGGTGTCCGCCGACCGGGAGCAGGCGGTGTATTGGTACCGTGCGGCGGCGGCCAATGGCGATGAGGATGCCCGGCGGGCATTGCGGCTGCTCGACGAGCCGTTGCGGCCTTTGCCTGCCAGGGTGGAGCGGGCCGGAGAGGGGCTGGATCTACACCTCTCCGAGCGGGAGCTGCAAGTGCTGGTGGAGGGGGGAGGGGCGGCCCCGGCCGCAGGCGGTTCTGCTTCGGGCGGCGAGCATCAGGACGCGCGGAGCGGCAGCGCCGCCGCGCCGATCGGCGCGGCGGTGGCGCAGCCTCTCTCCGTCGCCACAGACCGGATGGCTGGCGACACCCTGGTGGAGGGGGGAATCGAATGGGTGAGGTCACAGCCCCCCGGTCACTACACCATCCAGCTGTTGGCGGGGGATGAGCGCGGGCGGGTGGCAGAGATGGCGTCGCGTCTCGGCCTGAATGGTCCGGTGGTGCTGTTTCCCTACCAGGTGGAGGGGGCGCCGATGTTCGGTCTGCTCCATGGGAGTTTCGCGGACATTCGCCAGGCGCGCTCCCGGCTCGATGAATTGCCTGAGTGGGTGGCGCGCAATGGGCCCTGGATCCGCCGGTTTAGCTCGGTCCGTCGTCAACTGCCCGGCGGGGCGCCTCGGGCGCGCTGAGTCCGGGGAAGCGCCTGCTCCTCAGTCGTCCTTGCGGGCCACCGGACTAGGGGCCGGGTTGTCGATCGCCCGGTGATAGATGTCGCGGTAGTGCTGGGCGCTGCTGTCCCAGCTGAAATCCTGCCGCATGCCGGCAAGGACCAGTTTTTCCCACCACATCGCCGGTCTGTTCCAGAACTCGATCACCCGTTCCAGGCAGTCCCACAGGGCGGGGGGCTGGGGGCGGTCGAAGACGAAGCCGGTCGCCGTCCCCTCCAGCAGATTGCGGGGCGTGGCATCCACTACCGTGTCGGCCAGGCCGCCGGTCCGGTTGACGATGGGTACGGTGCCGTAGCGCAGGCTGTAGAGCTGGTTCAGGCCGCAGGGTTCGAAGCGCGAGGGCATCAGGAAGCAGTCGCAACCCGCCTCGATGCGGTGAGCCAGGGCCTCGTCGTAGCCGATATGCACCGCGATCTTGCCCGGGTGGGCATCGGCCATGGCCGTCAGCCTTCTCTCCAGCTCCGGGTCGCCGGAACCGAGAATGGCCACTTGCAGGTTCTCCTTGTGCATCAGGCCGGGGAGGATGTCGAGGATCAGATCCACCCCCTTCTGCTCCACCAGCCGCCCGATATTGCCGATCAACAGCGCCTCCGGCTGCCGGGGCAGGCCGAGTTCCTGTTGCAGATGCTGTTTGTTGATCGCCTTGAGTTTGAGGGTCTGGGCGTCGTAGGGCTGGGCGATGGCGGGGTCGCCCGCCGGGTCCCAGACCCGGTAATCGATGCCGTTGAGCACCCCGGTGAGGCGGGATTTGCGGTATTCGAGCAGCCCGTCCAGTCCATAGCCGAAGGCCGGGGTGAGGATCTCTCCGGCGTAGGTGGGGCTGACGGTGGTGATCCAGTCGGCGAAGGCGAGTCCCCCCTTCAGAAAGGAGAAGTTGTTGTGGAACTCCAGCCCCTCCATGCTCCACAGCGCCGGTGGGAGCTGCAGCTGATCGAAGGTGATGCGGTCGAAGACCCCCTGGTAGGCCATGTTGTGGATGGTGAAGATGGAGGCGGGGCGGTTCCCCTCTCCGGTGATCAGGGCCGGGACCAGGCCGGTCTGCCAGTCGTTGCAGTGAACGATCTCGGGCAGCCATTTGAGCCCCGCCTGGCCGAGGGCGATATTCGCAACTACACGGCAGAAGGCGGCGAAGCGCTGGGCGTTGTCCGGCCAGTTGTTGCCCTGTCCGTCGACATAGGGGTTGCCCGGACGGTCGAACATGCCGGGGATCTCGACCAGGTAGAGGGTCACCCCCTCCTCCAGCGTTCCCTGGTGGATCGTGATCTCTCCGGGGTAGGCGCCGATTCTCAGGCTGGAGACCGGGGTGAGCTCCCGCGCCTGTTCCAGGGTGGTGGGGTAGGCCGGCAGCACCAGCCGGACCTCCTCTCCCAGGTGGCTGAGCGCGGGGGGCAGACTGCCCGCCACATCGGCCAGTCCTCCGGTCTTGATTAGCGGTTGTGCCTCGCTGCTGGCGAAGAGAATCTTCAAGGGCGTTGGTCTCTGGCTGCTCATTATCGGCCGTTATGGCAATATAGGTTCATTAGGGTGGTTCAAATTTCAACAGGGTTGCTCGACATTATAATCGATATCTGCGCGGCAGCCTAGGCGGAGGAGAGAAAATCGATGGGAAAATTGCAGCAGACTCCCCAGTGGCAGGCCCTGGAGCAGCATTGGCAGGAGATCGGGGGGCAACACATGCGGTCGCTGTTTCAGCAGGACCCGGCCCGTTTTGAACAGTTTTCCCTTGAAGCCTGCGGAATCCTCCTCGACTACTCGAAAAACCGGATCACCGGACGGACGACCGAATTACTCCTCGATCTGGCGCGACAGGCCGGCCTGGGCGAGCGCATCGGGGCGATGTTCTCCGGGGAGCGGATCAACAACACCGAGGACCGGGCGGTGTTGCACACCGCCCTGCGCAATCGCTCCGGGCGCCCCATCCTGGTCGATGGCGAGGATGTCATGCCGGGGATCGAGGCGGTGTTGCGGCAGATGCGGGAGTTCAGCGAGGCGGTGCGCGCGGGTCACTGGCGTGGCTATTCCGGCAAACCGATCACCGATGTGGTGAACATCGGCATCGGTGGCTCCAACCTGGGGCCGCTGATGGTGTGTGAGGCCCTGGGCCACTACAAGTCCGCGACCCTGAACGCCCACTTCGTCTCCAACGTCGATGGCACGCATCTGGCCGAGACCCTCAAGCCCCTCGATCCCGAGACCACCCTGTTCATCATCGCCTCCAAGACCTTCACCACCCAGGAGACCCTGGCCAACGCCCATGCGGCGCGCGCCTGGACCTTGGCCCGCCTCGGTGACGAGGCGGCCGTGGCCAGCCACTTCGTTGCGGTATCCACCAACAGTGCGGAGGTCGCCGCCTTTGGGATCGACACCGCCAACATGTTCGTATTCTGGGACTGGGTGGGCGGTCGCTACTCGCTCTGGTCGAGCATCGGCCTCTCGATTGCCCTGGCGCTGGGGATGGATCGTTTCGAGGCGCTGCTGGAGGGGGCTCACGAGATGGACGAGCACTTTCGTCAGGCCCCGCTGGAGCGCAACATGCCGGTGCTGTTGGCGCTGATCGGCGTCTGGTACCGCAACTTCGCCGGGGCCGCCACCCACGCCATCCTCCCCTATGACCAGTATCTGAGGTATCTGCCCGCCTATCTCCAGCAGGCAGATATGGAGAGCAATGGCAAGGGGGTGACGTGTGATGGGGAGCCGGTCGATTACGAGACCGGTCCGATCATCTGGGGTGAACCGGGGACCGACGGCCAGCACGCCTTTTACCAGCTGATCCACCAGGGCACCCAGCTGGTCAGCGCCGATTTCATCGCCCCGGTGCACAGCCACAATCCGGTCGGGGACCAGCACGAGAAGCTGCTCGCCAACTTCTTTGCCCAGACCGAGGCGTTGATGCTGGGTAAGGGCGCCGAGGAGGCGCGGCGCGAACTGGAGGAGCAGGGCATGGCGCCCGAGCGGATCGGGATGCTGCTGCCGCACAAGGTGTTTCCCGGCAACCGCCCGACCAACACGCTGTTGGTGGACCGGATCACTCCGCGCCGCCTGGGCGCGCTGATCGCCCTCTACGAGCACAAGATCTTTGTCCAGGGGGTGATCTGGCGGGTCAACTCCTACGATCAGTGGGGGGTGGAGCTGGGCAAGCAGTTGGCGGGGGTGATCCTCAGTGAGTTGCAGGGGGAGCTGCAACCCGGCCGTCACGATGCCTCGACGGAGAATCTGATCCGCCGCTACAAGGCCCTCTCGGCACGGGATTGAGTCCATCTGACCCGGGCCGCATAGCGGGAGGCGGGGTGGGTCAGGGCTCCCGTTGCAGCACAATGGCCCCCAGGGGGGGCAGGGTCAGTTCCAGCGACTGCGCCTGATCCATCCAGGCGATCCCTTCACTCTGTGCCAGACCGGCGTTACCGATGTTGCCGCCGTCGTAGTGGCGGGAGTCGGAGTTGAGGATCTCTCGGTAGCGCCCGGGCTGGGGCACGCCGATACGGTAGTTTTCCCGGGGCACCGGTGTGAAGTTGAGCACCACCACCACGAAGCTGCCGTCGCGCGCCTTGCGTTGATAACTCAGGGTGGATTGACTGGCGTCGTGGCAGTCGATCCACTCGAACCCGCCGCCTTCAAAGTCCAGATCGTGCAGCGGCGGCAGCTGCCGGTAAAGCCGGTTCAGCTCCGAGACCAGGGCGCGTATCCCCTGGTGTTGCGGGCGCTCCATCAGATACCAGTCGAGCTGGTCATTTTTGTTCCACTCCCGACCCTGGGCGAACTCACCGCCCATGAACAGCAGTTTTTTGCCGGGATAGGTGAACAGATAGCTGAAGAGCAGGCGCAGCGAGGCGAATTTCTGCCAGGCGTCCCCCGGCATCTTGTCCAGCAGTGAGCCCTTGCCGTGGACCACCTCGTCGTGGGAGAAGGGCAGGACGAAATTCTCCGTAAAGCTGTAGAGCAGGCCGAAGGTGAGCTGGTGGTAGTGGCGGTGTATCGGGTCTTTCGCGAAGTAATCGAGGGTGTCGTGCATCCAGCCCATGTTCCACTTCATGCTGAAGCCGAGGCCGCCGAGCCAGGTCGGCCGGGAGACCTGGGGCCAGGCGGTGGACTCCTCAGCCACCACCATGGTGCCGGGAAACTGCTGATGGGTCACTTCATTGAGGTGGCGCAGGAAATCCACCGCCTCCAGGTTTTCCCGTCCGCCGTATTCGTTCGGCACCCAGTCGCCGGGTTGGCGGGAGTAGTCGAGATAGAGCATGGAGGCGACCGCGTCTACACGCAGGCCGTCGAGGTGAAACTCCTCCAGCCAGTAGATGGCGCTGGCGAGCAGAAAATTGCTCACCTCGGGGTGGCCGAAGTTGAAGATCAGGGTACCCCAGTCGCGGTGTTCTCCGCGCCTCGGGTCCTCGTGCTCGTAGAGCGCGGTGCCGTCGAAGCGTGCCAGGGCGTGCTCGTCCTTGGGGAAATGGGCCGGCACCCAGTCGAGGATCACCCCAATGCCGTGCTGGTGCAGGTAGTCGACGAAATAGCGGAAATCGTCCGGTGAGCCGAAGCGGCTGGTCGGGGCGAAGTAGCCGGTGGTCTGGTAACCCCAGGAGCCGTCGAAGGGGTGTTCGGTGATCGGCAGCAGCTCGATGTGGGTGAACCCCAGCTCGGCCAGGTAACCGCCCAGGCGGTGGGCGATCTCCCGGTAGTTGAGGAAGTTGCCCGCCTCGTCACGCTGCCAGGAACCCAGGTGCAGTTCATAGACCGAGAGCGGCGCGCGTTGCCAGTCGCCCGCCTCGCGCCGGTTCATCCACTCCTGATCCCCCCATGCGTAGAGGGAGTCGTCCGCGATGATGCCGGCATTTTCGGGCCGCACCTGGAACCGGTTGCCGTAGGGGTCGTTCTTTATCAGCACCCGGCCGTCCTGGGCACGCAGCTCAAAACGGTACATGGAGCCCGCTGTCACGGCGGGGATGAACAGCTCCCAGACACCGGATCCGCCACGGCTGCGCATCGGGTGTGCCCGGCCGTCCCAGTGATTGAAATCGCCGATCACGCTGACCCGCTGGGCGTTGGGCGCCCATACCGCGAATAGCACACCGTCGATGCCGTCGATCCTGCGTGGGTGGGCACCAAGGAAACGGTAGGCGTGCCAGTGGGTTCCCTGGCCGAACAGGTGCAGGTCAAAGTCGTCGATCTGGGGGGGGAAGCAGTAGGGGTCGTAGTGGGTGGCCGCATGGCCGAAGTGGTCGCTCCAGGCGATCTGGTAGCGTTCGGGAACCTGTTCCACCGGCCCTGACCATTCGAAGAGGTCGGTGCCGGGGATGCGCTCCAGGGGCAGCTCCGGGCCGACGATATGCGCCTGCTCCGCGCGCGGGAGAAAGGCCCTGACGGTGACCCGTTCCCGGCCGACGTGTCGGCCCAGCGCCTCAAAGGGGTCATGGTGCGTTGCTTCGACAATCCTGCGCAGGGGCGTATCCAGTTTCGATATATCCATCGGCTTATTGGGGTTGAATCAAAGGGGAGTGTTCGCGCACCGGTCGTGGAGGGGCCGCCGACGGTGCGCGCATGGGGCGGGACGGAAGGGCGCGATGCCGCTTGCCGCACCCGCATTCACGGAGAATCTGTATCCGTCCAACATGTCGGCATGTTAGCATAGACCGGCACTGTTCAGTAGAAGATCCATGTCGCGCGGGGGGGGTAGATGAACGCCGGTCAAGACCCGAGATTCGTCAGTAGACTGACAAAAAAGACACTGGCCCTGATCCTCGCCGGCGGGCGTGGATCGCGCCTCAAGCACCTCACCAAGTGGCGCTCCAAGCCCGCGCTTCCGTTTGGCGGGAAGTTCCGGATTATCGACTTCCCTCTCTCCAACTGCATCAATTCGGGGATTCGCCAGATCGGGGTCCTGACCCAGTACAAGGCCCATACCCTGTTGTTGCATCTACAGCGCGGCTGGAGTTTTCTGCGCGGTGAGTTCGGTGAGTTTGTCGAGATGCTGCCGGCCCAGCAGCGCATCGAGAACAACTGGTACACCGGCACCGCCGACGCCGTCTATCAGAACCTCGACATCATTCGCAATCACAACGCCGACTATGTCCTGATCCTGGCGGGGGACCACATCTACCGCATGGACTACGGGGCGATGATCGCCCAGCATGTGGAGAGCGGGGCGGATATGACCGTCGGTTGTATCGAGGTCGATCTGGAGACGGCCAGGGGGTTTGGCGTCATGTCGATCGACGACAACGGACGGGTCGTGGAGTTCGCCGAGAAGCCGGAACAGCCCAGGCCGATGCCGGGACGCGACGATGTGGCCCTCGCCTCGATGGGCATCTATGTGTTCAACGCGGGCTTTCTGTTCGAACAGCTGATCAAGGATGCCGACACCCACGATTCAAGTCACGATTTCGGCAAGGACATCATCCCCGATGTGATCGACAAGTATCGCGTGATGGCCTACGCCTTTCGCGACCCGCGCAGCGGCAAGCAGGCCTACTGGCGCGACGTGGGGACCATCGACGCCTTCTGGGCGGCGAATCTGGAACTGATCGGAGTAACCCCCGAACTCAACCTGTATGACGACAGTTGGCCGATCTGGACCTACCAGGAGCAGTTGCCTCCGGCCAAATTCATCTTCGATGACGAGAACCGCCGGGGGATGGCGGTCGACTCCATGGTCTCGGGCGGGTGCATCATCTCCGGCTCGGTGGTGCGCAACTCGCTGCTGTTCTCCAACGTGCGTGTCAACTCCTACTGCACGGTGAGCGATTCGGTGATCCTGCCGGGGGTGGAGATCGGGCGCAAGTGCCGGATCACCAAGGCGGTGATCGACCGGGGTTGCCGCATACCCGAGGGGACGGTGATCGGCGAGGATCCGGAACAGGACGCCGAGCGTTTCTATGTCTCGGAGGGGGGCGTGGTGCTGGTGACTGCCGATATGTTGGGGCAGGTGCTCAACTATGTCCGATGAGCGGCCGAAAAACCGCCTCAAGGTGGTGCTGTGCTGGCACATGCACCAGCCCGATTACCGGGGACCCGATCACAGTGACTTTCAACTCCCCTGGGTCTATCTGCACGGCATCAAGGACTATGTCGACATGGCGGCCCACCTGGAGAACAATCCCGGCGCCCGGGCGGTGGTCAACTTCGCGCCGATCCTGTTGGAGCAGCTGGAGGAGTACATCGAGCAGATCCGCCGCTGGCTGGACAATGGCACCCGGATCGGCGACCCGCTGCTCAGTGCCCTGGCCGGTCCCGGTCTGCCGCTCGATGCGCAGACGCGTGGGGAGCTGACGCGCGCCTGCCTCAAGGCCAATGAGAAGCAGCTGGTGCAGCGCTTTCGTACCTATCAACGACTGGTCGGTATCGCCGGTATGGTCTCCGCTCACCAAGAGAGCGCGATGTATCTCAATGACCAGTACCTGGCCGACCTGCTGGTCTGGTACCACCTGGCCTGGATGGGCGAGCACGCGCGCTGCAATGATCTGCGGGTCCGCTCCCTGGAGAAGAAGCGTATCGGTTTTACCCCCGAGGACCGCCGCGCCCTGATCGCCGCGATCCTGGACCTGCTGAGCAGCATCGTTCCGCGCTACAAGCGCCTGGCGGAGCAGGGCCGGATCGAGCTCTCCGTCACCCCCTATGCCCATCCGATTATTCCCCTGCTGCTGGATATCCGCTCCGCGCGCGATGCCATGCCGGATGTGCAACTGCCCGGGGTTGAAAACTACCCCGGCGGCGAGGAGCGGGCGCACTGGCATATCCGGCGGGGCCGGGAGATCTTCTTCAAGCACTTTGGCTTTTATCCCGCCGGTTGCTGGCCCTCCGAGGGGGCGGTCAACACGGATACCCTGAAGGTACTGGAGGCGGAGGGGTTTCAGTGGGCGGCCAGCGGCCAGCAGGTACTGCACAACACGCTGGCCCGCTACCACGAGGGGGCGCTGCGGCCGAACTGGGTACATAACCATTACCGTTTGCAGGGGCGGGAGATGAGCTGCTTTTTCAGGGACGACGGCCTGTCGGACCTGATCGGCTTCACCTACGCCGATTGGCACGCGGACGATGCCGTGGCCAACCTGGTCCAGCACCTGGAGAATATCGCCGTTGCCACGGAGAACCAGTCCGACAGCATCGTCTCCATCATCATGGATGGCGAGAACGCCTGGGAGCACTATCCACGCAACGGCTGTTTTTTCCTGGATGGCCTCTACAAGGCGTTGGCGGATCATCCCAGGCTTGCGCTGACCACCTTCTCCAACTACCTCAGCAAACGCCGCAAAAAGGCGGATGAGCTCTCCGGGCTGGTGGCCGGAAGCTGGGTCTATGGCACCTTCTCCACCTGGATCGGTGATCGCGATAAAAACCGCGGCTGGGAGATGCTGGTGGAGGCCAAGCAGGCCTATGATCGGGTGATGGCCAGCGGACGGTTCACCCCTGAGCAGCGCGAGGCGGTGACCCTGCAACTGGCCACCTGCGAGGGGTCCGACTGGTTCTGGTGGTTTGGTGATTACAATCCCGGCGGGACGGTCAGCGATTTTGAAAGCCTGTTCCGCTCTCAACTGAGTCACCTGTATGAATTGCTCGGAGAAGCACCGCCGGAGTATCTGCAACATGTGTTTGCCACCGGTAGCGGGGATCCCGCCCGTGGCGGTGTGATGCGACAGCAGAATCCGTTCCGTGAACCTTGGTCAGGGAAGCAGGTGATGTCAATGGATGAGCTACAGATGGATTGGCGGACCCGCCGGGCAGGGGTATTGCTGCATATCACTTCGCTGCCCGGTAAAGGGGCGACCGGCGATCTCGGTGGCGATGCCTTCCGGTTCGTCGATTTTCTCTCCGACGCGGCCCTCTCGATCTGGCAGATGCTGCCGATCGGTCCCACCCAGTTTGACGGTTCACCTTACCGGGCCCGGTCATCCCATGCCGGCGATCCCCGGCTGATCGCCCTGGAGCCCTTGGCCATGGAGGGTTGGGTCGGCCGGGAGTGGCTGGACCGCGTGCTTACCGGTCGCGAAAAGGGCGGGGCGCTGGAGCAGGCCTGGGAGGGGTTTCAGACGGTTGCCGACGAGGTTCAGCGGCAGCGTTTGCGGGCTTTCAGTGAAGCCAACGCCTACTGGTTGGACGACTACGCCCTGTTCAGCGCCCTGCACACGTTCTACCAGGATCGAAGCTGGTGGCAGTGGCCCGAGGGGGAGCGGGATCGCCTCCCCGAGGCGATGGCCCGTGCCCGCCAGGCCCATCAAAAGCGGATCGACTACATCCGCTTCGAACAGTATCTCTTTTTCAGTCAGTGGCAGGCGCTGAAGCGGTATGCCAACGACAAGGGCGTGCTGCTGTTCGGCGATATGCCGATCTTCGTGGCCCACGACAGCGCCGAGGTGTGGGCCCGGCGCGGGATGTTTCTGCTCGATGAGCAGGGGCAGCCGACCGTGGTCGCCGGTGTTCCACCCGACTACTTTTCCGAAACCGGACAGCGCTGGGGCAATCCGCTCTACGACTGGGAACAGATGGAGGGCGATGACTTCGCCTTCTGGACGCAGCGTATAAAGACCCAGTTGGCGCTGTTCGACCTGATCAGGATCGACCATTTCAGGGGTTTCGACGCCTACTGGGAGATCCCCGCCGAAGAGGGGAGCGCCGTCAATGGCCGCTGGGTCAAGGCGCCGGGCGAGCGCTTGTTCAACACCCTGCACCGTATCTATGATCCGCTGCCGCTGGTGGCGGAAGACCTGGGGATCATCACCCCCGAGGTGGAGGCGCTGCGCGATCGGTTCGATCTTCCGGGGATGAAGATCCTGCAGTTCGCTTTTTCGGGTGACCACGACAACCCCTACCTGCCGGAGCGTCACGGGGAGAATGCCGTGGTCTACACCGGTACCCACGATAATGACACCACCCTGGGGTGGTACCGCTCGCTGGATGAACGGGGCCGGGAATTGGTTCGGATGGTGATCGGCGAGTCCCAGGAGCCGATGCCGTGGCCGCTGGTGCGCACAGCCCTGGCCTCGACGGCGCGGATGGCGATCCTGCCGATGCAGGATCTGTTGGCCCTCGGCAGTGAAGACCGGATGAACGTTCCCGGCACCACGGAGGGCAATTGGTTATGGCGCTTTCGCTGGGAGCAGGTGGATCAGGGATTGGTGGGGCATATGCGTTCCCTGGTGGAGGAGGCTGGACGCCATTGCGATACACAATCCAACGGCCCCTGATCTCATTGTGGCGTTCGGGGAAAGGCGTTCGAGGATCAAAGGTCCAATAGGATTACAATCACTCACGGTAACATGGATTTCAAACAGGAGGGACAACCGGCTATGACCAAGACGGTAAAGAAAGCGGTATTTCCGGTCGCCGGGCTCGGGACGCGGTTTCTGCCGGCGACCAAGGCGAGTCCGAAAGAGATGCTTCCGGTCGTGGACAAACCGCTGATTCAGTATGCGGTGGAGGAGGCGGTGGCCGCCGGGATCGAGGTGATGGTATTCGTCACCGGGCGCAACAAGACGGCGATCTCCAACCATTTCGATACCGCCTATGAGTTGGAGCACGAGCTGGAGATCCGAGGCAAGGAGCGGCTCCTCAATGTGGTTCGGGGGATCGTGCCGGCGCACGTCTCCTGTGTTTTCCTGCGTCAGTCGATGCCCCTTGGGCTGGGGCACGCGGTGCTCTGTGCGCAGCCCGTGATCGGCAACGAGCCGTTTGCCGTGGTGCTGGCCGACGATCTGATCGACGATGGCGAGCGGGGCTGCCTGAAGCAGATGGTGGAGGTTTTTTCATCCACCGGAGCCACTATTCTCGGCACCCAGATCGTCGATCCGCACGAGACCGGGAGCTATGGCATCGTCGATACCGAGGATGAGGGTGATCTGGTCGAGGTGAAGGGGATCGTCGAGAAACCCGCCCCGGAGTTGGCCCCCTCCAACCACGGCGTGGTTGGTAGATATATCCTCACCTCGGCCATCTTTCAGCACCTCGCGCAGACCGGCAAGGGGGCTGGTGGAGAGATCCAGCTGACCGATGGCATCGCCTCGCTGATGCAGGAGGAGAGTGTCATGGCCTACGCCTTCAAGGGCCGGCGCTACGATTGCGGCAGCAAACTAGGTTATCTGCAGGCGACGGTGGACTACGCACTGAAACACGAGCACCTGGGTGATGAGTTCACGAATTGGCTGCGCGAACGGTTTATACGATAACGCCAGCCCGATGGGAGGGCGGGAGTAGCACTTCAGAGGATGAGCAGAAACAGCAGGGTGCCGAGCAGCAGGCGGTAGATGACGAAGGGCAGCATGCCGATGCGCTCGATCAGGCGCAGGAAGAGATGGATGCAGCCCAGGGCCGAGAGAAAGGCGAGTACCGCGCCCAGCAGCAGATCCCCCCAGGTCCCCTGGATGCCTTGATCCCCCAGCAGCAGTTCCATGGTCACCAATCCTCCGGACATCAGGATGGTCGGGATGGAAAGAAGGAAGGAGAAGCGGGCGGCGGCGGCCCGTGTCAGCCCCAGCATCAATGCAGCGGTGATGGTGATACCGGAGCGTGAAGTGCCGGGGATCAGGGCCAGGGCCTGAAACAGGCCGATAATCAGTGCCTCACGCCACCCCAGGGAAAATTCATCCCGCTCCTGCGCACCGTGGCGGTCCCACCAGAATAGTGGCAGCGCGAACACGACGGTGGCGGCGGCGATCACCGCCATCGAGCGCAGATCCCCCTGCACCTGCGCCATGAACAGCTTGCCGAAGAACAGGATGGGGAGGGTGGACAGAACGATCATCCACACCATGCGGGAGCTCTTCGACGAAACTCCCTTGGGGCCGAGGGAAGCGAAAAAATCCCGCGCCATGGAGAGAATCTCCACGCGGAAATAGCTCACGACCGCCAGTAGGGAGCCGACGTGCACCGCCACGTCGAAGGCCAGTCCCTGGTCCCGGTAGTCGAGCAGCAGGGGGGCCAGGATCAGGTGGGCCGAGCTGGAGATCGGGAGGAACTCGGTCAACCCCTGGACGATGGCGAGGGCAGCTATCTGAAGCAAGTCCATGTCGTGCTGCTATCCGGTGTCCGTTCGATGTCTCAGGCGTGCCGCGCTGGGCGTGGCGGCTGCCGCGAGATCAGCCAGACTGCCGTTACACCGCCCAGCAGGTCGTTGAGGACATCGCCGAGCGATGCATCCCTGAGGGGAATGAAGGATTGGTGCCACTCGTCCAACAGGGCATAGATCAGCACCAGGGTGAGGGTGGTGGTGGCCAGACGCGCGGTTTGGCGGATCCGCACCCTGAGGCTGTGCCAGATCAGATACGCCAGAATGCCGAAGATGGGGATATGCAGAAGATTCTTGATGTCGCCGTGCAGCCAGGGCAGGGCCGCATCCTCTCCGCCTCCGGGCTGGTGTGAGAAGTAGAAGATAACCACCATCCAGGCAAGGGTGGCAAGCGCTGCCGTTGGCGTGTAATCCCGCCTGGTCGATTTCATCTCTTTCCTTATCGTGCGCGCAGAGCCTGCATTATACGACTTTGTGACCATGAGTTGCATAATCGGACGCTGGGAGGTCCAGATGGCTTCTGCTAGACTCGCACTCTTCGAAGATCATCAGGTGACGTAACTTGTTTTCCGACCTTTCTCTGCACAAGGCACTGTTGCGGTCTCTGGAGGGGCTGGGGTTGGTCGAGCCCACGCCGGTGCAGTTGGCGCTTGTACCGGCGGCCATGGAGGGTGCCGATCTGCGGGTCACCGCGGAGACCGGCAGTGGCAAGACCCTCGCATTTCTGCTCCCGCTGTTTCAACGTCTGCTATCGCGTCCGGCCGAGGGCGACGGGGTTCGGGCCCTGGTGCTGCTCCCCACCCGTGAACTCGCCCGGCAGGTTCATACCGAAGCCAGTGCCCTGGCGCGTCACACCAATCTGCGGGTGGAGGTGATCTTCGGGGCCGATCATTTCGGTGGCCAGATGGAGCGGCTGGAGCCCGCCCCCGAACTGTTGGTGGCCACTCCCGGACGACTGCTCAAGCATCTGAAGCTGGGGACGGTCGATCTCTCGTCCATCGAGGTGCTGGTCCTGGACGAGGCGGATCGGATGCTGGAGATGGGTTTCAGCGAAGAGGTGTTGGGGATCGCCGATCACTGTAGTGTCACCCGCCAGACCCTGATGCTATCCGCGACCCTGGGACGCAAGGGACTCAATGGTCTGGCGCGGGAGTTGATGGATGAGCCGCAGATCATCACCCTGAGCCCGATTCGTGCCCAGCACAGGGATATCCGGCAGCAGATCCTGCTCTCCGACGATATCCCGCACAAGCTGAGTCAGACCCTGTGGTTGCTGCGTAACGAGGCGTTCGCCAAGGCCTTGGTCTTTACCAACACCCGGGATCGGGCGGATCAGGTCGGGTCCTTTCTGATGGGTGCCGGTGTGCGGCTCGGGGTGCTGCATGGTGATCTGGATCAGTCCAGTCGCAACCGGGTGATGGCCCGGTTGCGCGAGGGTGTGATCACGGTCCTTGTGGCCACCGATATCGCCTCCCGGGGGTTGGATGTGGAGGGGATCGATCTGGTGATCAACCTCGATATGGCACGCCGTGGCGATCTGCATCTGCACCGCACCGGGCGTACCGGACGGGCCGGCAGGAAGGGGGTGGCCATATCGCTGGTCAGTTCCACCGAGTGGAATCTGATGGCGGGCATCGAGCGCTATCTGCGGTTGCGTTTCGAGCGCCGGGTGATCGGCGAACTCAAGGGCAACTACAGCGGACCGAAGAGGCTGAAGCGCTCCGGCAAGGCGGCCGGAAAGAGAAAAAAGAAAAAACGTCTCGGGCGCTGAGCCGCGAAGGCGGGCCCTGCCCGTTGCCGTGTTCCCGGGGGGATGCCCACCCGCGGGCTCCGTATCCACCCTGGCCCCGCTGGGTGGCGGCGGTTATGCGTCCTCGTTTGCGTCCCAGTTGCGGCGGTTGATGGTGTAGGCGGAGATCCTGCCCCGGAACGGCAGCCACAGCATCCCCGGGATCCTGTCCACCTGGGCGGGGTCCCGATATCCGCGAATGCCGACGCTAACCGCCATGGAGAGCGAAGCGAAGGCGGTTAGTCCCCGATAGGCGTAGGCGCGGTTGTATGGCCGCAGTTACGACCGATAGGGAGTGACGTAGGGCATACAAATAGCGCATCCGACACGCCGTAGAGTCATTGTGGTCATCATGACGGAGTTGCGCACGAGCAGCTTTGCTGCAATGTGCGGGACGGAGTCGTGATGAGCGCAGGACGGTCGGGGCAGTAACGGCTGTCGCGTTGGCGAGTCGATTTTGGGGACTGGGATGTCCCAAAATCTTTCACGAGGTAGCGACACTCTTGTGCGCATCTCCAGGTGTCCGGCGCGCGGCTGTGCCCTGTAGGTACCGAACAGCCGGTCCCACCAGGGGAGGTTGAAGCCGAAGTTGGAGTTGGTCTCGTCATCCTCCACTGAGTGGTGCACCCGGTGCATGTCCGGGGTGACCACGAACAGGCGCAGCACCCGGTCAAGCGCCCCCGGCAGATGGATGTTGCCGTGGTTGAACATGGCTGTTGCGTTGAGCAGGATCTCGAAGAGCACCACTGCCACCAGGGGCGGGCCGAGCAGCAGAATGACGCAGGACTTGATCAGCATCGAGAGAACGATCTCGATGGGATGGAAGCGGGCGCCGGTGGTCACGTCGTAGTCCAGGTCCGCGTGGTGCACCCGGTGCAGGCGCCACAGCAGCGGGATCGCATGCACCATCACATGTTGCAGCCAGATGGCGAAATCGAGCAACACCACCGAGGCCGGCAGCGCCAGCCAGAGGGGGGCATCAATGGCGTTGAACAGGCCCCAGCCGTGGTTCTGGGCGAACAGCGCGACACCGACCGCCGCCGCCGGAAACAGCAGCCGCAGCAGCAGTGTATTCAGGGCCACGACAGCGATGTTCGCCAGCCAGCGACCCGCCTTGGAGGTGCTCAAGGGGCGCTTGGGTGAGGCGAGTTCCCACAGGGCGACCAGGACGAAGACCCCGAGGAAGAAGCCGATGCGGATGGACGGTTCGTTTGTGAGAATATACTCATTCATGGGCGATGAAGGTTCAATAGGAGACGGTTTATGTGGTGGTTCGTGCATGCGCGAACATGGCGGTTCATATATGTGACGGACATAAAACCGGGGCCAGTCTTCAAAACACCGGCGGGGGGGCGATCTTCCCTTGCCAATTGCGCCGTCTAATTCATAATAAGGCTTATTGTGCGGATAATCACTACAGGTGAATGGATATGCGGCTCTTCTCCCTCCTTTTTCTGACGGTATTGTTGTTTGGCTCTGTTCAGGCCCTGGCGAAGGTCTACCGCTGGGTCGACCAGGACGGGAATGTGGTCTATTCCCAGGTTGCCCCCGCGCAAGGCGAGGCTGAAGAGGTGAAGGTGAGGCCCACACCGCCTGCGAGTGTGCCGCCGGCCCAGCCCCCCGCGGAGTCCGACAAGGACGGGGTAGGCGCTCCCGGCACGCCGCTGGATCCTGAAGAGGCCGAGGCGTTCGATCGGGAGCAGGCCCTTATCCGAAAACAGAACTGTGAAGCCGCCCGTCAGAATCTCAGCCTGTTTCAACGGATCGGTAATCGTTTGGTAAAGGGCTCTGATGGAACTTATAAGCGTTATGGCGACAAGGAGCGTGAGGAGGCGATCGAACATTCGAAGCAGCAAATCAAGGAGTACTGCACCGAATGATACCGCTCCGCACGGAGGGGCGGTGCCCCCCCATGGATGTGCTCAGAAGACCAGGTTCATGACCAGCATCATCACCGCCAGAAACAGCACGGTCATGATGCCGCCCGCACGCATGTAATCGGCCACCCGATAGCCGCCCGGTCCCATGATCAGGGCGTTGACCTGGTGGGTCGGGATCAGGAACGAGTTGGATGTGGCGATGGCCACGGTGAGTGCGAACACCGCCGGGTTGGCCCCGGCGCCGATGGCGATGTTCACCGCCAGCGGCACCAGCAGCACGGTGGCGCCCACGTTTGACATCACCAGGGTAAAGAAGGTCGCCAGCACCGCGACCGCCGCCTGGATCACCCAGACCGGCATGTCACCCACCACCCCCAGTAACTGCTCGGCGATCCATTTGGCGGTGCCGCTGGTCTCCACCGCCAGTCCTAGAGGGATCAGCGAGGCGAGCAGGAACACGGTCTTCCAGCTGACCGCCTGGTACGCCTCCTCGATCTTCAGCACACCCGAAAGAATCATTCCCATGGCACCGGTGAGCAGCGCCACCGAGAGGCGGATGTCGCTGAACAGCACCATCGAGAGGGCGATGCTGAAGAAGATGGCGGCCGGAAGGATCTTGTTGGTGCGTACCTCTTCCGGGCGTGGGTACTCGGTGGTGATCACCACGAAGTCGCGGTTCTTCTCGATCCGGGCCAGGTCGAGCCAGGTGGTGTGCACCACCAGGGTGTCGCCCGCCTTGAGGGGCATATTGCGGATGTCGTCACCCTCGCGCAACACCTCGTCACCCCGGTTGAGGCCGATCATGGCAATACCGTAGGTCTTGCGCATCCAGACATCCCGCGCACTCTTGCCGATCAGACCGGAGCCCGGTGGGATGACGATCTCGGCGATCCCCGCCTTGGCGCTGGAGAGATCGTCGACGAAGGTGCGCATCACATCGCGCAGTTTCAGTCCCATCTCCCGCACCAGGCGTTCGAGGTCGGCTGGGGCGGCCACCACGCCGAGCACCATCCCCCTCCGGATACTGACATCGCGCGCCAGGGCGCCGGGGCCGATGCGGTTGGCCTCGCCCGGGAGTTTGGTGGCGATGATCCGCACGCGGAAGCCGGATTCGATGTCGTCGAACATCTTGCCGATCAGCCCGCAGCCTTCGGTCGCCACCACCTCCCGCACCCGGTAATCCAGGCCGTAGACGTCATGGAAATACTGCAGGGGGTCGCCGGCGGAGGTGTTGCTCTCGCCATCGTTTCTGGGTAGCACCAGGCGCCCCGCGATCACGAAATAGATGATGCCGGTGGCGATCAGCGCCACGCCCACCGGGGTTACGGAGAAGAGTCCCCAGGTATCCATCTGTTGCCCGGGCGGGAGGGCCTGGTTGGATGCGAGAATCAGGTCGTTGAGCAGGATCAGCGGGCTGGAACCGACCATGGTCATGGTGCCGCCGAGGATGGCGGTGAAGCCCATCGGCATCAGCAGACGCGACATCGGCAGGCCGGCGCGGGCGGAGATGCGTGATACCACCGGCAGGAACAGGGCGGCGGCCCCCACATTCTGCATGAATGAGGAGATGAACCCGACGGTGGCGGAGATGATCGGGATGACCCGCGCCTCGGTGGTGCCGCCGATCCTGAGGATGAAGGCGGCGACCTTGTTCATGATGCCGGTCTTGTCCAGTCCGGCGCCGATGATCATCACGGCGATGATGGAGATTACCGCGTTTGACGAGAAGCCGTCGAACAGGTGCTGATTGTCAACCAACCCCCGCTCGATGCCCATCAGCGGGGCCAGCAGGGAACTCAGGCCCAGCAGTACCATGATGCTGGCGGCCGCGACATCCACCTCCACCACCTCGAAGGCGAACAGGTAGATGGTCAGGACCAGGATGGCGCTGACCCAGGCGATCTCGATCGAAGGGACGATTGAGGCCAGATAGAGGGCGAAGAGTGCGAACAGCGCGCCGGCGGTGATCTTTTTGATGTTGACGGAGGAGGTGATCTGGTCTGACTCGGTTGGCATGTTCATTACGTCTCTGCTGGAGGATTTTTCAGGGAGCCTGCCGGATTTGAGCGCCCGACGGGACTTACAGTCAAAGCGTGTGATGCGCGACTGACGGCCGGGGTGAGGCGATCGAAAACGAGCGCGAATCATGCCTGTAATGGTGCGGTCATTCAATTGAATACTGATGTTCTAATATTCCAAAATGGAATGTTATTGCTTTCTTCGACCGCACTGGGACAGGGGGGGAGTCGGGCGGGAAAGAACGGCATATTCAGCGAAAACTATGGTGGACGCGGGTTGTCGGTTGCTACACTGTGGGAAATCCAGCAGCGCCCAGGTGGTCAGGTGGCTGAAATTATTCCCGAACTGAACCAACGGACTCTCGCCCGGATGACGGCGGGTGAGAAGCGCCTGGCGCGTCGGCTGAAGACGCTGCTCGGGGATGACTATCTGGTCTGGTACGACATCCCTGTGGGCAGGCAACGGCGCTATCCCGACTTCATTATCCTGCATCCCGCACGCGGTCTGCTGTTTCTTGAGGTCAAGGACTGGAAGCCCGAGACGCTGAAGAAGATCAGCAAAACCGATGTCACCCTGTTGACGGGCAAGGGCCTGGTGACCAGTCCGCACCCCCTGGAACAGGCGCGCCAGTATACTTACAGTGTCATTGACCGGTTGTCGCGAGACCCGGTCTTGCGCCAGACCGACGGGGCGTATAAGGGCCGCTTGATCACCCCCTATGGCTGGGGCTGCGTCTTTACCAACATCTCACGTCCACAGATACAGGCCGCGATACCGGAGACGCCGCGCGACGAGCTGCTGCCGGACCACCTGATGATCTACAGGGACGAGATCACCTCGGCGGCCGATGCGGAGGCCTTCCAGGAGCAGCTCTGGGGCATGTTCAATTACCAGTTCGGCACGATCCTGACGTTGCCCCAGATCGACCGGATACGCTGGCACCTGTTTCCGGAGATCCGCATCGAGGGCGCGGAGCCCCCCGATCTGTTCACCCAGGAGGAGAGCGGGGGAGATGGTCCTTCGGAGGAACCCCCGCTGTTGCCCGAGATCGTCAAGATCCTGGACATCCAGCAGGAGCAGCTGGCCCGAAGCCTGGGCGACGGGCACCGGGTCATCCATGGGGTGGCGGGTTCGGGCAAGACGCTGATCCTGGGGTACCGTTGCCTGCATCTGGCACAGGCAGCCACCAAGCCGATCCTGGTCCTCTGCTTCAATATCACCCTGGCCGCGCGGTTGCGCGCATTCATCTCCAGCAGGGGGATCGGTGCCCAGGTGCAGATCTATCACTTTCACGATTGGTGCGCTCAGCAGATCAGGACCTACCACGTGACGCCGGTCGTATCGGAGCGACCCGCCTGGGAACGGCAGGTCGAAACCGTGATCGATGCGGTCGAGAAGGGGTATATTCCCCGGGCGCAATACGATGCGCTGCTCATCGATGAGGGGCACGACTTCGAGCCGTCCTGGCTGAGGCTGGTCACCCAGATGATCGACCCCGAGAGCAACTCGCTGCTGTT
The DNA here is from genome assembly GCA_003062205.1 of Candidatus Sedimenticola endophacoides. Classification (GTDB taxonomy): domain Bacteria; phylum Pseudomonadota; class Gammaproteobacteria; order Chromatiales; family Chromatiaceae; genus Sedimenticola_A; species Sedimenticola_A endophacoides. The sequence continues at coordinate 7,354 of PQCP01000086.1, read as the reverse complement.
CCTCTATGACGATGCCCAGTCGATCTACAAAAAGCGGCCGGGGCTCGGCTTCTCGCTCAGCAGTGTCGGTATCCAGGCCCAGGGGCGTACCACCATCCTGCGCCTGAATTATCGGAATACACGGGAGATCCTGCGTTTCGCCTATGACTTCGCCAGCCGCTATCTGGACCCCCAGGCGATCGATGACGATCCGGCTGTCCCGGTGCGCCCGGAGGCGGCCGGTGCCACCGGACCGGAGCCGGTATTGAAGCGTTTCTCAGGACAGGGACAGGAGATCCGCTACGCCCTGGCGTGTCTGCGCAAGTGGAGCGGTGACGGGGTCGCGCTTCGGGAGATGGCCGTGCTCTATCCCGGGGGGGAGCTTGGGCGACGCATGGCCGCCGCCCTCAAACGTGCCGGGATCGCACATATATGGCTCGGAAGCAAACAGTATAAGGCCGCTTACGATCCGCTCCGTGAACAGGTCCCGGTGATGACTATCCACTCCAGCAAGGGGCTCGAATTCAGGCGGGTGATCGTCATCGGTACCGGAGAGCTGGGGCGGGAGGAGGTGAGCCTGGCCGAGGATGCCCGGTTGCTCTACGTCGGCATGACACGGGCTCAGGAGTGCCTGCTGCTGACCACTTCCGAGGATACGCCGTTCAGTGAGCAGTTGTCCCGAGGGGGTGGCTGAGCGCTGTGGGCGTGGGTTTCAGGGTGTCCCTTGCGGGCAGAGGGGCTTCGTCACGCTTGCTTAATGCTTGTCGGCATGGGGGAACCCGCCTGGCGGGGGGTGGCGCCAGCCGCCCCCGCCAGGCAAGTGGGCCGATTTCGTCAGGAGGCCGGACGGTTCCTCAGCGGACAACTGGTCCGGTCGTACTCCTCGCCCATGCTGTCCCACACGTAGTCGAGGGCACTGGTGACCCGCGAGAAGAAGTTCTCCTCGCCGATCTTTTTCGACAGGCCGGTACGGCGCACCGCTTGCATGAACTGGCGCTTCATGCGCGCCACCACCAGGGTGACACCGTTCTTGTAGAGGCGGTCCGCCACCTGGGCCAGGACTTCCTCCCCGGAAGAGTCGATCTGATTGATCCCCTCGGCGTCGAGGATGATGAATTTCAGATCCGGGCGGTTGGCGGTGATCTCAAGCACCTTGAATTCGAAGTAACTGGCGTTGGCGAAAAACAGGGAGCCATCGAAACGCACCAGGGCGATCTTGTCGCTTACCGCCAGTTCAAGAGTGTCGCTACCTCGTGAAAGATTTTGGGACATCCCAGTCCCCAAAATCGACTCGCCAACGCGACAGCCGTTACTGCCCCGACCGTCCTGCGCTCATCACGACTCCGTCCCGCACATTGCAGCAAAGCTGCTCGTGCGCAACTCCGTCATGATGACCACAATGACTCTACGGCGTGTCGGATGCGCTATTTGTACGCCCTACGTCACTCCCTATCGGTCGTAACTGCGGCCATACAACCGCGCCTACGCCTATCGGGGACTAACCGCCTTCGCTTCGCTCTCCATGGCGGTTAGCGCCGGAAACACCGAGATGTCACGCATGGTGTTGTCTTCATAGCGGGAGAGTTCGGCGACGCGCGGACGCATGAAGCGGATCACGAACAGGAGGATCGATAATACCACGCCCACCAGGATGCCGTACTCAATGTGCGGCGCGATGTAGAGGGTCAGGCCGAAGGTGATGATGGCGGTGACGCCGTCGTGGGGTTCCGCCCTCCAGGCGTGAACGATCGGCTTGAATTTCACCAGGTTGACCACCGCCAGGATGATCACCGATGCCAGGGTCGCCAGCGGCAGATGGTAGAGCAGTGGGGTGAGAAACAGCAGGGTGGCGCCAACCACTACGCCGGTCACTACCGAGGAGAAACCGGTGATGGCGCCGGCGTTGATATTCACCGCGGAGCGGGAAAAGGAGCCGGAGACCGGATAGCCGGAAAAGAGTCCGGCGGTGAGGTTCGACAGGCCCTGACCCACCAGCTCCTGGTTGGCGTCGAGGCGCTGCTTGGTCTTGGCGGCCATGGCCTTGGCGATGGCGATCGCCTCCATGAAGCCCACCAGCGAAATGATCACGGCATAGGAGATGAGGCTCATCACCACCTCCATATCGAAGCCGCTGGGGATGGTCAGGCTCGGCAGCCCCTCGGGGATCTGCCCCACGACCTTGCCGCCGCTCTCGGCGAAATCGGTGTACCAGGCAAGCAGTGTCGTGACCACCACGGCCACCAGCACATTCGGCACCTTGGGCATGGTCTTCTTCAGCAACAGCATGATGGCGATTGCCAGCAGCCCCATGTAGAGGGTGGGGAAGTGGGTCGATTCGAGGGCGGTCAGCACGGTGTTGTACACTGACTCATAGTGGTGTTCGCCCTCGCCCTTGGGTACGCCGAACACCTTGTTGAGCTGCGATGTGCCGATGATGATGGCACCGGCGTTGGTGAAGCCGACCACCACCGGATGCGACAACAGGTCCACCAGAACGCCGAGTCGCAGCAGGCCGAGGGAGATCTGGAAAACACCCACCATCAGCGCGAGGATCAGCGTGTCCCGCTTCAGTCGGAATTGGAGTTTTCCTCAATTTGAGTTAGTAGTAACTTCTGGAGGAAAATATGAGCAAACGAACCCGACGAAATTTCACGCCCCGGGAAAAGGTGGCAATCCTGAAGCAGCACCTGGTTGAGGGGCAGCCGGTATCAGACGTGTGTGATGCCCACGGTTTGAACCCCAACATGTTCTACCGTTGGCAAAAAGAGTTCTTTGAGAATGGCGCGGCCGCTTTCGAGAAGGAAGACAGGGGTAGGGTAAAGGCTGAGCAACGTCGCTTTGCTGAACTGGAAGCGAAGCTGAAAAAGAAGGACATGGTGATTGCGGAAATCATGGAGGACCTGATCGCCGAAAAAAAAAGGCCTGGGGGCCGTTGAAAGGTGTTTGGGTGCAGCCGGACCTGCGTGACCGGATCGTTGACTTCGTTCGCGAACGGGCTGCACAGACCGGATTACCGGCGTCATGGCTGGTGGCCTGGATCGGGATCAGTGCGAGCAAGTTCTTTGACTGGAAACGTCGCTACGGCAAGCTCAACGAGCATAATGCCTGGATACCCCGTGACCATTGGCTGGAGAACTGGGAGTGTCCCGCTTCAGTCGGAATTGGAGTTTTCCTCAATTTGAGTTAGTAGTAACTTCTGGAGGAAAATATGAGCAAACGAACCCGACGAAATTTCACGCCCCGGGAAAAGGTGGCAATCCTGAAGCAGCACCTGGTTGAGGGGCAGCCGGTATCAGACGTGTGTGATGCCCACGGTTTGAACCCCAACACGTTCTACCGTTGGCAAAAAGAGTTCTTTGAGAATGGCGCGGCCGCTTTCGAGAAGGAAGACAGGGGTAGGGTAAAGGCTGAGCAACGTCGCTTTGCTGAACTGGAAGCGAAGCTGAAAAAGAAGGACATGCGCTAACCGCCATGGAGAGCGAAGCGAAGGCGGTTAGTCCCCGATAGGCGTAGGCGCGGTTGTATGGCCGCAGTTACGACCGATAGGGAGTGACGTAGGGCATACAAATAGCGCATCCGACACGCCGTAGAGTCATTGTGGTCATCATGACGGAGTTGCGCACGAGCAGCTTTGCTGCAATGTGCGGGACGGAGTCGTGATGAGCGCAGGACGGTCGGGGCAGTAACGGCTGTCGCGTTGGCGAGTCGATTTTGGGGACTGGGATGTCCCAAAATCTTTCACGAGGTAGCGACACTCTTGTTGCAAGCTTTTTTGCTCGTCTGGCCGACAATGAGTCGACTGCCAACGTGTATCCGGTCTCTTGGTGATGCCACATCCGGCATCGGACCCTGATGGGCTATCCGCACGTCAGTTCCCTCTCGCTTACACGAGCTTCAAGCTCTGCGTGTCCCGCTTCAGTCGGAATTGGAGTTTTCCTCAATTTGAGTTAGTAGTAACTTCTGGAGGAAAATATGAGCAAACGAACCCGACGAAATTTCACGCCCCGGGAAAAGGTGGCAATCCTGAAGCAGCACCTGGTTGAGGGGCAGCCGGTATCAGACGTGTGTGATGCCCACGGTTTGAACCCCAACATGTTCTACCGTTGGCAAAAAGAGTTCTTTGAGAATGGCGCGGCCGCTTTCGCGAAGGAAGACAGGGGTAGGGTAAAGGCTGAGCAACGTCGCTTTGCTGAACTGGAAGCGAAGCTGAAAAAGAAGGACCAAGAGTGTCGCTACCTCGTGAAAGATTTTGGGACATCCCAGTCCCCAAAATCGACTCGCCAACGCGACAGCCGTTACTGCCCCGACCGTCCTGCGCTCATCACGACTCCGTCCCGCACATTGCAGCAAAGCTGCTCGTGCGCAACTCCGTCATGATGACCACAATGACTCTACGGCGTGTCGGATGCGCTATTTGTATGCCCTACGTCACTCCCTATCGGTCGTAACTGCGGCCATACAACCGCGCCTACGCCTATCGGGGACTAACCGCCTTCGCTTCGCTCTCCATGGCGGTTAGCGCCGGAAAACTCCGGTTCAGGCTGAACCAGGACACAGCGCATAGACCATGAAACCGTCCCCGCCCTGGGAGGCGATGGGTGCCAGGGCCGTGGCCGTCATCAGCGAGACCATGGCCACCGGCCCGGTGGCGAGCTGCCGTGATGAGCCGAAGACGGCGGCCACCATCGGCGGCAGGAACGAGGCGTAGAGGCCGTAGTAGGCGGGAAGCCCGGCCAGCTGGGCGTAGGCCATGGACTGGGGAACCAAAACCAGGGCCACGGTGATGCCGGCGATGATGTCCGCTTTCAAGACGGCCTTGTCGCGCAGCTCCCCAATCCAGGAGAAAAAGGGCACGAAACGCCCGGGTATGCTTGTCCAGATATAGAGGAACCAGTTCACGGCTAACTCCAGTGGCTATTATGGTTTTATTACTCTCTCCACACGCGTCGGGCCGTGCGCGCCTGGTTGGGCGGGGCGCGTTTGGGCCGGTTGCCTCGTGAGTGAAGCGTTACAGTGACCGGTTTGCCGCGGCCCCCGGAGGGCGAGCCAGGGTGCATGCGAGGGATAACTACGCAGAAATCGGAGCATTTTCCCCATTCGGCCGGGTGTATGTCAACCAGCATATAGTTTGTGCACCGATAAATTCGGCAGGATCGGGGTCTGGAGCGGGGCTCAGATATGGCGCCGACTGATCCGATGTAGCCGTGTCCCGAGCAGCAGAGCCGCCAGTGAGAGCCCGATGATGAGGCCGATCCAGAAGCCGCTGGCACCCAGCGGTTCTCCCCACACCCGGGTCAGGCCCAGGGTGTAGCCCAGGGGCAGACCCACCCCCCAGTAAGCGATGAGAATGGCGAGAAAAGCGAAGCGTGTGTCCTGATGGCCGCGCAGGGCGCCGGCGGCACTTACCTGCAAGGCGTCGGAAAACTGGAACAGGGCCGCGAGGGTGAGCAACTCCACCGCCAGCGCCAGTACGGCCGGGTCGCGGGAGTAGAGGGCGGCGATGGTATCCGGGAACAGCAGCATCAACAGTGAGGAGAGGCTGGCGGTGGCCAGGGCCAAAACCAGCCCCAGCATTCCCGTCAGACGGGCGTGGCGGGGATCGCCGGCCCCGAGGCTGTAGCCGACGCGCACGGTCAGGGCCATGGAGAGGCTCAGCGGGATCATGAATACCAGCGATGAGAAAGAAATCGCGATCTGGTGACCGGAAACCACCGTGGCGCCCAGTTTCGCCAGAAACAGGGCGATCAGCGCGAACATACTCGATTCGATGAAGAAGGAGATGCCGATCGGCAGCCCCAGGCGCAGCAGATCGCCCATCCGGGCCGGGTCGGGGTGACGCCAGTCGGTGAGGGGGCGAAACGCCCGGAGCGGGTTGCTGTTGAGTGTCACCCGAAGCAGCGCCAGAAACTCCAGCCAGAGTACAATGGCGGTGGCCCAGCCGCAGCCGACACCGCCGAGGGCGGGCAGCCCCAACTCTCCATAGATCAGCACGTAGTTGAGGGGGATGTTGGCCAGCAGCGCCAGGGCGCTGATGTACATGAACGGACGGGTGATGTGTACCCCTTCGTTCAGACTCTTGAGTACCTGGAACCCGGCCACCGCCGGAAGACCCCAGGCCACTGCCTGGATATAGCCCTCGGCCTGCAGCAGCACATCCGGCGCCACCTCCAGGAGGCTGAACAGGCCCCCGAGATTTTGCAGCAGGAGCATGCTTCCGACACCCAGCAGCAGCGCCAGCCACAGCGCCTGCTGTACCGTGCGCCGAACCTCCGCGGGACGCAGCGCCCCGAAGGCATGAGCCACCCTGGGTGTGGTGGCGGCAAGGGTGCCCATGAGGGCGAGAAAAACCGGAATCCACAGGCTCGATCCGATCGCCACGCCGGCCAGGCTCACCTCGCTGTCTCTACCCGCCATCACCGTGTCCACGAACCCGATACCTGTACGCGCCAGTTGACTGACCATCAGTGGCAGGGCGAGTCCCAGCAGGGCGCCCCCCTCGGCGAGGAGTCGATGTCTTGTGGTCTGTTCGGGTGGTGGAGCGGTGGGTCGATGCGGCATCGGCGCATTATCCCCGATTCGCTGTTCGCGAGACAGCCTGTGGGCCTGCTCGTGGATCGCTTTCCAAAACCCGCTGATTCGCATCGGCGGCATATATTGTTTATAGTCCGTCTGTAGCGATAGATCATTTGATATCACGGGGCGGTAATGGCCCCACGGTAAGCAGAGAGCAAGGGGGTGCAACCGATGGCTGAAACGAAAACCGTAAAGAAACGCCGTGTCACCAAAAAGGGCTCCGCCAAGAGGCGCGTGGCTTCGTTGGAGAGCGTGGTGGATGTGCTGAAGGCGGATGTGAAACTTTCGCCGGTGAACAAGCGCGCCGTCATTCGGGTGGTCAAGGCCGCCACGGTGATCGAGCGGCAGAACAAGCAGGTGAGCATGGGCCAGGAGCGTCTGGATAAGGCACGCGCCGCAGCCAAGGCCGCCGGCACACCCGCCGCCAAGGAGCGTGCGAAACAGCGTGTCGCAACAACCCAGGCCAAGCTAAAGGAGGCGCGTGCCGCCCGCAGTGCCGCCACTGCCGAACAGAAAAAGGCGGAGCGTCTGGCCCGGACTCTGGCCAAGGCACTGGACAAGGCCAAGGCAGACATGGCGCGCGCCTACGACAAGGCCGCGCAGAAGCTGGAGAAGGCGGCTGACAAACCGGTGCGCCGACGTCGCCGTACCGTCAAGAAAAAGGCTTAAACCTTCTCTAGCCCGAATTATTCATAAAAAAGGGCGCACCTCGTTCAACCAATTGATATAATTGGTATTTCGCCAAAAACGCTTCGGTGAAGCTAAACGAGGTCGCCCCATGTCCAAGTCTACCCAAGAACCG
>PQCP01000106.1 GCA_003062205.1 Candidatus Sedimenticola endophacoides | reverse complement strand
CAATGTGCGGGACGGAGTCGTGATGAGCGCAGGACGGTCGGGGCAGTAACGGCTGTCGCGTTGGCGAGTCGATTTTGGGGACTGGGATGTCCCAAAATCTTTCACGAGGTAGCGACACTCTTGCTGAGTACCTGACTGAGGAGTATGCAGAGCATGGCGGGCCGGAGCAGGGGCAGTATATTGCCGATGCGCTCGGGCGCTTCCAGGAGATACCCAGCGATCTCATGCAGCGACTGATGCTGGCCTGGGGCATGGCGGTGACGCGGCAACACCAGCGCCATCGAAGTGGTGGTGAAATGTTGCTGAGTAGTGGTGTCGATAGTCTTTTTACCCTGTTTGGTGGCGGAGACCTGGATTCCGGCGGCGGATCGTCGGAGAAGGCGCGGGCGGCTGATGAGCAGTATGTAATCACCGGTGGTGTAGAGCGCCTGCGCCTCGGCACGGGTGGTGCGCGACGGGCCCCGCCACGCGCAGATACTGAAGATGTCGTGGCGGATGTTCCGGTGAAGGTGTGTCGTATCCTCAATGAGAGCGATACCGGCTATCAGCTTGCCTGGAGGGGTGCGCAAGGTTTCCTTCATGTGGGTGAGATCGTGGCCCTGAAACCTCCCTCCTCCCCCAAACAGCTGGGGGTGGTGCGCTGGTTACGCGAGGATGTCGATCGCCTGGTCAACATGGGGGTGGAGCTGCTGCGTGGACGTGTTGTTCCAGGTGTGCTGCATCAGGACCGCATGGCAGGGGAGGTGAGTCACCACCGGGGTTTGGTACACACCTCCGATCTTGGCGTGCAGACGCTGATTACCGCCCCCTTTTACTTCAATCCGTTTGACAATTTCCAGCTTAGTGCCGTTGAAATGGAAGGCCCGGTATCCCTGCTTAAACAGATAGAGGGATCGGCCTCTTTTGTACAATTTGGTTTTTCCCAGATGACCACGGCGGATACCCGGCACGGTCCTGCGGGTGGCGATCATGATGATCCTCCGGCGCGAGCGGAACGGCAGGGGCGGTCTGCTGATGATCTGGACTTCGAAGAGCTGTGGGATACCCTGTAACGGGGCATTGCGAAGGGACGCATGACTTTTTATTTCCTACCTGATCCTGCAAAGCGATCCGGGATGTTCCGGAGGGTATCGCCCGATGGCGGACTGCTCATGCAACCCCGTCAGTGGGAGCGGTTGTGAATCGCCTCGGCAGGGGGATGCTGATCGCCAGCTGGGTTTTGTTGTTGGCGCTGCTTTTCGCGCTCTTTACATCCCTGCTTGAAGGAGGGCGCAATCCCAACCGGGAGCCTGAGCTTCGCAGCCCTGGTGATGGTGCCCTGGAGGTGGTCTTGCTGCCAAACCGCCAGGGGCACTATCTGGTGTCGGGCCACATCAACGGTTATGCGGTGACCTTTATGGTGGATACCGGTGCGACCGATGTGGCGGTGCCGGAGCCGCTTGCACAGTCCGCCTCCATGTCGATGGGGCACGCCGGTGTCGGCAGGACAGCCAATGGCGATGTGGTTTACTACAGCAGCCGGATCGATCGGCTGGATATTGGCGGAATCATGCTTACGGATGTGCCGGCCAGTATCATGCCGACCATGACGGGCAGCGAGGTGCTGTTGGGGATGAGCGCATTGCGACGGCTCGGGCTGCTTCAGCAGGGTCGAAAGCTGACATTGCGGTTACCCGCGGCTGATCCGCATCAGCAATAATGGCTATTGTTGATCAATTGGTTGCCTGATTATTAATGACTCTCAGCTATTCTCAAAAGCCGAAATGGCATTGGCGGCGTCCTCACAGCAGCGAAGCCGAGGCGAAGAAGCATCGACTCAGGCGTAAACCGCCGATTGACCTGCATGCTCCCCTTGTGCATGGGATAAGCATGGCGTTTGGGTAAGCGAAAAATCCGTTGTGTCAGACGGCCCCGGTGTTCCGGAGCCCGGTGAGGGATGGAGGCCGGGGAGCAAGGCGCGCCATCGGCACGCGATGCTCCTGCTTCGGCGGGTATCTGCAGTCAGCCCAGCATATCCTTCAGCGCCTTGAGGGCAGTTACCTTGACCACGGTGGTGGCGGGTTTGGCGGCAATCTTGATCGCCTCGCCGGTTGCGGGGTTGCGGCCCATGCGCGCCTTGCGGGCCGGCTTCTTGACGCGGCGGATCTTGACGCCGGTCTCGGGGATGGCAAACTCACCGGAGCCGCGGCGTTGGATATGGCGCTGGACAAGTGTTCCGAGTGAGCTGAATACCTCACCCACCTGCTTCCTGGTCAGGCCGGTCTCTTCGGCAATGGCCTGAATAATCTGGAGCTTGGTCTGCTTGGCAGCGATGGATTTCGGCTTGGCGGGTGCAGCCTTTTTCTTGGCGACCACCTTCTTTTTCGCGGTGGGTGCTTTTTTGACGGCAGACTTCTTCGCAGTTTTCTTTGTAACGGCCATGTGAGACTCCCTGGTGTGGGTTGTTGGGTTCCGCGTAAAACATAGCATAGAACATTGATTTGCCCATAGAGCAAATTGCCGTCACATTGCGCTTATTGTCTTGTATTAGCTCATTTAGCCGTTGCTGTGCGGTGACTTGGCCCAATGTTTTTCAATCGGGGTGTCCGTTTTTCCCTCGGGTACGCATCGCTGAAAGGCGGATAGGGTGTTGGGGGGGCTGACAAAGCCGGTTACGCGGGCCTCCCTATAGCCATGGCGGTTCCCTGCTTCGAGGGGGCGGCGGTGTGCGTCAGGAGGCGATGCAGACCCCGCCACGGCGGCTGTCGCCATTTCCAGAGAGGGCTCCGTCAGCATCGATCATGACACTGTGGGCGCCTCCGAAGAAGAGATTTTTCTCGGGCCATATGCGCTGCTGCGGAAATGTTTGCTGGAGTTGCTGGCAGACCTCCGGGGTGGGTCCATTCTCCATGTTGAGTACCCCCCCTTCGAAGTGGATGCGTGGCTGCTCCACCGCATCTGCGATATCCATTCCAAAATCAACCAGATTGACCAGTACCTGGAGAACGGCGCTTCGGATGCGGTTGGAGCCTCCGGATCCGGTCACCAGGGTGCCGCCATCAGGAGTGAAAATCATTGTTGGTGCCATCATTGAGGCGATGCGGCGGTCTTCCGGCCACTGGTGAAACCCGTGCGGGTTGATGTCCTCCTCGCCCAGCATATTGTTGAGCATAATGCCGGTGCCGGGCAGCACATAGCCGGAACCCTCTCCGTTGGAGAGAGTCATGCTGGCAACGTTGCCGGCGCTGTCGGCGATGCTGATGTGCGTGGTGCCGCGCGAGAACGCGCTGTGATCGCGCATGATCCGGCGATAATCGCGCAGATACTCCCGGCCCAGAATCTCACGGCTGGTGTGCTCGTCCAGGTCACGATCCACCCCGCGTTCGCCACGCAGGAGCTGGGTCAGCGCCTGGGCCTTGGTGATGCGCAGCAGGTGCTCGTAGCTGTTGGCAGGCCACTGTCCCAGGCGCTCCTGTTCGAGTAGGGCGAGGGCGAAGGCAATCAGGGTTCCGCCAACCGATGGTGCGGGGTTGGTGGCGAGTTCGGCGGTGTGATAGTTGAGGGTCAGGGGTGGGCGGCGGATCACCTGGTACGCTTCCAGATCCTCGGGGCCGAGGCAGCCGCCAGATCCGTCGCAGGCATGGAGCAGCGGCCGGCCCATCTCTCCCAGATAGAAGAGTGCTTCGCCCTCGCGCGCAAGGGATTCGAAGGCGTCGGCCATATCCGGTTGGGTCAGCCGCTCCCCCTCCATGGCGATGCTGCCGGGCTGGGAGGGGCTTTCATGCAGGGCGAGCGATGACGCATTGGCGGTGATAATGGGGGAGATGATGTCGGAGATATAGTGTTGAAAACTGTTGAGCTCGACCCCGTTGCGTGCCGCCTCGCAGGCAGGTTCGATGATGGCGCGCAGGGGCATGCGGCAGAGATCGCGGTGCACCGCGAACAGACCACGGATCACCCCGGGTGTCGCGATCGAACCGAGGCCGATGTGAAACTCCTGCTGGGCGGTGCCAAAGTCGGCAAGGATCGGATAAAAATCGATGCCCTCCAGGGGGGGCTTGCGCTTCGGGGTCTGCACGAAAAAGTCGTAGAGCTGGGTCTGTCCACTATATTGATGGGCCATCAGAAACCCCCCGCCGCCAAGCGAGGCGAGTACCGGCTCGGCGACGCAGCTGGCGAAGATCGCGGCCAGGGCTGCATCGAAGGCGTTTCCGCCCGCTTTCAGGACTTCCGCCGCTGCGCCAGCCGTGACCGGGTGACCCGCGGCGACGATACCGTGTCTGTTGTTCATCGTGTCTGTTTGGCTTCGAATGAGGATGTTTTGTTGTATCGGGGTACGGACCGGCCCCCGTGTTAAATCCGCAGAGGGTGGCCAACTGGCCGGAGCGATGTAAAAAGTGCCGAAAAAGTCACTGATATTTCGCCCCTGATGGTTAAATAATGATATCTGTGCTGTTGTTGCAGACCCTAAGCTTGGTTATTGTACCCTTTAAAGAGTTTCTCTGCGTCATGTCAGTTGGCGTCGTTTACCCCAAGGATCGCTGGAATGGCTGTAGCCCCACAACAGAGCGCCACCGAATTGATGAGGAAGTTGGTTCCGATCAACACACTCAGTGACGCCTCCTTGGAAAAACTGATGCCGCACGTCAAGTTTTCCACCTTGAAAAAGGGTGAGGTTCTGTTCAAGCAGGGCGATAACGAGAACTACAGTGCCTATCTGCTCTCAGGGATGGTCGTACTCAAGGACAAAGAAAGGGAAGTCGACGTGATCGTGGCCGGTTCTGACATGGCGCGTTTTCCCCTCTCCCATCAGTTGCCGAGAAAATTCAGTGTGGTTGCCAAGACCAAGGCCCAGGTGGCCTGCGTGGACAGCCGTGAGCTGAGTGAGCTAATCAGCAAATCGTCGGCATCCGCTTACGAAGTGAGTGACTTTGATGCCGAGGCGACCGATGACTGGATGGGTCAACTTCTGCAGTCACGGGTGTTCCAGCATATTCCGGCATCCAACATACAGGGTGTCATGATGCACATGGAGGAGCAGGAGGTGATGGCCGGTGAGGTGGTCATCCGCCAGGGGGAGGAGGGGGATTATTTCTACCTCGTCAACCGGGGGAATTGCAGCGTGCTGCGGGCCGACAGCGATATGGGCGAGTCGGTTGAGGTGGCCCAACTGGGTCCCGGAAGCAGTTTTGGTGAGGAGGCCCTGATCTCCGATAAGCCGCGAGGCAGTACGGTGGTAATGCTTACCGATGGCGTGCTGTTGCGCCTGGCCAAGAGTGATTTCATCAAATATGTGAAGAGTCCCCTGGAGCGCCGGCTTGGATATGACGAGGCGAGCGAACTGGTGGGGCGGGGGAGTGTCTGGCTCGACGTGCGGCCCAGGGCCGCCTACAAGCGGGCGCATATCCAGGGAGCGAAGAGTATTCCGTTTGAGCAATTGCGGCAGCAACTCTCCGATCTGGATCCGGAAGTGCTCTACGTTGTCTATTGCGACGATGGTCATGCCAGCGCGACCGCGGCCTATCTGATGCTGGAGTTTGGTCTCCAGGCGACGGTCCTGGATGGGGGACTGCAACGGCTTGACGATGGCCTGCTCGCCTCATCGGAGCGTGAAAATGTGGTTGCACTGGACGTGGGGGGAGGCGAGCGGGAGGTGGCGGCCGGGATGCAACAGCAGTTGTTGCACAGCGAGCGCCAGGTTCTGATCCAGGAGGAGCAGATTCAGCGCCTCAAGCAGGCCCTGGAGAAGACCAAGGGAATGTTGCGTGATGCGGAACGTGGCCATGCCGAATTCGCTGATGCGCAGGGTGGACTGACGGAACAGATCGAACAGCTCAAGGAGCAATTGACCGAAAAGGAGCAGTTGCTGGAGCAGTCGCGACGGCAGGCAGACGAGACGGGACGAAGGGTCGGTGAGTTGGAGGCTCAACTGCGGACAGAGCAGGGATCGGTAGAGGCGATGCGACTCAGCAGCGAGGCGCAGGAGGGCGAGAGCGAGGCGTTGCGGAAGAGGTTGGCGCAGACGGAGAAGTCGTTGGCCGGCGCCCAGCAGGACCGGGACCGTTCGATCAAGGAGCTGCAAACGTTCAAGGAGCACTTCGATGCCAATAAGTTGGCCCTTTCCCAGGCCGAGAATGAACTGATCGAGCTGGAAGAGCGGTTGAACCGGCAGGACAGCGACGAGAGCCAGCTACAAGGAGAACTGAAGGAGTTGGGCAAGGCTTTGACGCAGGCGCGCGATGATGCCCAGCGGCTACAGGTTCAGCTCGACCAGTCAGCCGCGGAGCGGGAGCGGCTGGAAGAGCGGCTACAGGAGGAAAGGGGGCAGCTCGAGGAGAGAGAGCGTCTGATCGAAGGGCAGAAAGCCGAACTTGATAGCCAGCGTAGCCAGGCCGCGCATTACGATGCGCAGCGGTCGGAATGGGAAAGTGCCCTGGAGCAGGCCAACCAACAGCTTGCCGCTCAGGCGCAAGAGGCGCAAAAGCGGCAGGACGGGCAGCACCAGGAGGTTGAGCGGTTGCGGGCATTGACCGCGGACCAGGAGCGCGAATTATGCGAAATCAGGGAGGAGATGGCGCGGCTTGTGCGAAGTCAGTCCGAGAGAGCACTTGAATCGGACGAGCAGCGGGTGGCGCAGGAGCGGGAGCGCGAAAAGTTTGGGGAGCAGAAGGCACGGCTGGAGGCGGCGCTGGATCAGGCGCAGTACCGGTTGGGCGAGCTGGAACGGCGCCTGGAGCACCAGCAACAGGAGGACTCAGGCGCGCTTGATAGCCTGGAAGAGGAGCGCTCACGCATCGCTTCCGAGCTTGAAGTGGCGCTGAACGAGAAAGGCAGGTACGAAGAGCGTGCGCGTGAGTTGGCTCTGGAGTTGGAGCAGGCTCAGGCGGCTCACGAGGAGGCAATGAGCGCGCTGCGACATGAGCTTGCGGAGGAGACGGAGTCCGCTGCTGGAACGGAAGCGCTGCAGGCGCGGGCAAGCGCGGCTGAGGAGGCTCTTGCAGCGGAACGCGATGGGCATGCCGAGGCGGAGGCATCCCTTGCCAGGTTACGCGGTGAGTTGGATTCAACCAATGAAGCGCTGGCCTCAATGCAGTCCGAACGGGACGCTCTTCGTCAGGAGCAGGAGCGGTTGCAGCTGTCGCTGGACCAGGCCGCCGAGCAGCAAGCCGAGCTGGACAGCCTGCGACGGAAATTGGATGAACGCTCTGCCGAGCGCGATGAGGCTGCTGAGAAGAACGGGGAACTGGAGGCGGCAAAGGCTCGGTCGGAGGCGGAAATCGAGGCATTGATCCAGGAGTTGGAGTTGTTGCAGGCGCCATCTGCCGCTAACCGCCATGGAGAGCGAAGCGAAGGCGGTTAGTCCCCGATAGGCGTAGGCGCGGTTGTATGGCCGCAGTTACGACCGATAGGGAGTGACGTAGGGCATACAAATAGCGCATCCGACACGCCGTAGAGTCATTGTGGTCATCATGACGGAGTTGCGCACGAGCAGCTTTGCTGCAATGTGCGGGACGGAGTCGTGATGAGCGCAGGACGGTCGGGGCAGTAACGGCTGTCGCGTTGGCGAGTCGATTTTGGGGACTGGGATGTCCCAAAATCTTTCACGAGGTAGCGACACTCTTGAAAGAGTGTGGAGGAACATGAGGCGCTACTGCAGGAGATTGAGCGGTTGCAGGCGCAGCTCCAGGACCAGGAGCATGGGGGAGTTGCGGAAAACGCCGTCTTAGCGCAGGAGCTTGAGGAGCTCAAGGGAAGTCTTGGCGAGCGCGAAGAGCAGATACGGAGCCTCGAACTTTCTCTGCACCGCTTGGAAGAGCAGATTGAGGATCGCAGCGCTGAGCTTGACCGGCATCGCCAGACGATGGCGCAGGCCCAGCTCGATACAGAGGAGGCGCAGTTCCGTGCCGAGGAGGCGGAAGCGGCACGTAAGCAGGTGGAGCAGGCGCTCTACTCCCTGCATGAGAAGATGGATGGTGAGCGTGCCTTGGAGAAGGAGTCGCCTGAACCGGTCGCCATTTCCACGACTGGTGGATCCGCTCCATCTTCTCGCAAGGGTCTGGTTGGTGCCCTTGGAGGCGCACTGGTTGCCTTTCTGTTGGCAGAGGGCCTCTCTTTTATGGGCGGCGGAGGCGAGTTGATATTGGGACTGTTTTCGGCAGACCCGGAACAGCCGGAGATTGAAACGGCCGCCGAACCCGAGTTGGCCGGTACTCCTGTTTCATCCGAGACGCTGCAATCTGGAGTGCGCCAGCAACAGCCGCCGCCGCAGGCACAGGTACAGCCTCAATCACAGCCGCAGCCTCAATCACAGCCGCAGCCTCAATCACAGCCGCAGCCTCAAGCACAGCCGCAGCCTCAAGCACAGCCGCAGCCTCAAGCACAGCCGCAGCCTCAAGCACAGCCGGCGCCCGTGGCGGGGGGGGGCGGGCGCGGCGTCTTGATCCGGATCGACTTCCCGGCGGTGTGAGCGCGCCAGAGATGATTCTGGTTCCGGGCGGTGAATTCACTATGGGGAGCGATCGCAGCATGCTGGCCGGTGAAGAGCGGCCGGCGCACCGGGTCGCGGTCGGTTCCTTCGCGATTGGCCGTCATGAGGTGACGTTTACGGACTACGCGCGCTTTGCCACGGCGACCGGACGCCCGATTCCTGGCGACCAGGGCTGGGGGCGGGGGGATCGGCCGGTGATCAACGTCAGTTGGCACGATGCCCAGGCCTATGTGGAGTGGCTTTCACGCGTTACCGGCAAGCGCTACCGGTTGCCAACCGAGGCGGAGTGGGAGTACGCCGCCGCAGCCGGTACCGAGAGCCTCTATTGGTGGGGATACGAGTTGGCTGGGAACCGGGCCAACTGCTTCAATTGCGGCAGTGACTGGGATGGCCGCCAAAGCGCCCCGGTCGGCCGTTTCGCGGCCAATCCTTTCGGTCTGCACGATACCGCGGGTAATGTGATGGAGTGGGTGGCCGACTGCTACCACGGTGACTATCGCGGCGCACCCACCGATGGCTCGGCCTGGGTGGAGCCCGGCTGTCGAGAGCGGGTGGTGCGGGGGGGGGCCTTCAACAAGGCAGGTGACAGCCTGCGCACCACCAAGCGTAACCGCTATGACCCGGATAGCCGGCTGTTCATCGTCGGATTCCGTGTGGCGCGGGATCTGGAGTAGCCCGCGATGCGCATTCTCGCCGTGGGCGTCGCTACCCTCGATATTATCAATACCGTGGACGGTTATCCGGCGGAGGATCAGGAGGTACGGGCCAGCGCCCAGCGGGTGGCCCGGGGGGGCAACGCCACCAACACCCTGGTGGTGCTCAGCCAGTTGGGGCACGACTGCGAGTGGGGTGGGGTGCTGGGCGATGATCCCGATAGCGAATATGTGCTGACCGACCTGCAGTCGCATCGCATCGGCACCGAATTTTGCGAAACCAGTCCCGGCGGCAAAACCCCGACCTCCTATATTGTTCTGAGCACTGCCAGCGGCAGTCGCACCATCGTTCACTTCCGCGACCTGCCCGAGTACAGCGCCGACGCCTTCGCCTTTATCGACCTGGCGCACTTCGACTGGATTCATTTCGAGGGGCGTAATATCGGCGATCTCACCCGAATGTTGCATCGGGTAAATGCCTGTTCCACTCCCTGTTCCCTGGAGGTGGAGAAGCGGCGCGACGGGATTGAAGAGCTGTTCGAGCTGCCGGATCTGCTGCTGTTCTCCCGGGACTATGCACTGCAGAGCGGCTATAGAGAACCGGAAGCGTTTCTGCGCGCGATGCGCGAGCTGGCATCACCCGGGGTGCGCCTGTTTTGTGCCTGGGGTGATGAGGGGGCGGCGGCCCTTGATTCAGAGGGGGCTTTTCTGCGGGTGCCCGCATCCGCCCCCAGTGGCGTGCGAGACACGCTGGGTGCGGGGGATGTGTTCAATGCGGCGGTGATCGACGGCCAGTTGCGGGGGCTGGAGATCGGGCAGATCCTTTCGATGGCCTGTGAATTGGCTGGAAGAAAGTGTGCCCGGTCCGGCCTGAACGGTCTTGTCTAGTCCGTATCGGTGATCGGGAGGACCACATCATCAAGGATGGCATTCATCGGCCAGTCGCCTATGAGCGAAGTCCGGCTTTTTTCAAACCGCACGCTGTTCAATCCGGGTATCGATTCAATCCCATTGTCGGATCTGGTCATGACGGCAGTCACCTATCACAGCCATGCCAACCATCTTTAATATCGTACTGATTCCATCACAGACCAAAGTCGATTGCCCAAACGCAGGGTAAATATGCGAGCGAATCGGGGATAATCGACTTCGATTCCAGACGCGGCCAAGTAGTGACCAATCCGGCCTATCGGGATCGGCGGGTGTCCCCAAAATCCAGTGCGCACCGGGGGCTGAAACAGCAGGCCCGCCGGTTACGGCAGGCCCTTCACTGCACACTTCCTGGGTTATTTCTGCTTTTCGATAAATGCCTCAACCTCAATGGTCGCCAGTTCCGGAGGGAGTTTGCCGGATTCCGGCCTCGGTGCTTCAGTGGACACCTCCTGCAATCCGACTGAGGGGCACAGAACTCCGCTTTGCTGCCGTTCCGGTGTCGAGGTCGCAGCTGCCTTTTTGCCCTCGTGATGGAGGAGCTCGCCAGTTGCCATGTCGTAGAAGCGGATCATCTGTTGACTCCTTCGAGACTGCTGCATTCCAGTGGAAGGCGGTCTCACTTTAGGGAACCTCTAAAAATTCAGCCGTGATCGTGAGATCATAGGCATACCCAACACGAATAAGAGCGCACCCTGATGCAGCCCGGATTCTTCGACCTTGATGAACGCCACCAGCAGCTGGAAAAG
>PQCP01000172.1 GCA_003062205.1 Candidatus Sedimenticola endophacoides | reverse complement strand
GTGTCGGATGCGCTATTTGTATGCCCTACGTCACTCCCTATCGGTCGTAACTGCGGCCATACAACCGCGCCTACGCCTATCGGGGACTAACCGCCTTCGCTTCGCTCTCCATGGCGGTTAGCGTTAGTGGTTAACAGTGCAGAGACTCTCGGATTTGGGGCCGTTCGCCCAAATCCGAGAGCCGCAGTACTCTGCTAAAGACGAAGAGGTTCTCTCGATATGAAAATGGTAAAGATGATTGCCGCCGTGGCCCTTGCCACCGGCTCCATGACAGCCAGCGCCTGGTGGGGCGGTCCCTTCAACGGTCTGGGCGACGGTTTCGGCGACGGCTACGGTGATTTCAACATGAGCTTCGGTGCCCGATCCAGCGCCTACGGACGCGGCAACGGCTATGGCTACGGCCGCCCCTACGGCTACGGCTATGCCCCTTACGGCTATGCACCCCATGGCTACGCCCCGTACGGCCACACCCCTCCGGCCATGACCGAGGAGCAACAGAAGGCCATGGCCGAGCAGCAGAAAGAGGCGGCTGAACAGCAGGCGAAGGCCATGCAGGAGGCCATCGAGGCCCAACGCAAGATGGCCGAGCAGTTCGCCCCCACGGCCCGTCCGCACCCCTTTGCCCGGCCCCGCGCCTCGCGCGAGGAGTTGATGGCGGAACGCAACGAGCGCATCAAGGAGCTGGAAGAGCGCCGCGCCGAGGTCATGAAACAGATCGAGGAGCGCCGCGCCCACCGCAACATCTGAACGGCGCCGCTGTCATCGGAGAACGCCTGTCGGGCTCATCGCCCGCAGGCGTTTTTCTTTGCGCCCAGATCAGCCGCGTCGCTCTCCAGACGCACCGAATGACCGACGAGAGGAGCGTCGCTTGTGAAATCGGTGCCACTGCAATTCCGCGGCCTACCCCTCCAAAGCCCGATACGCTGCTTGTGAGTTTGCAGCGACCGGCAGCCGGTGCGCGTTTCTGCGAGTTTGAACCACCTGTTTCGTGAACAGGCGGTGCCCGATGCAAACGGCGGGTTGGCGTGTCCTGCGACCGCGTCTATGGTACAAAGTACCCTGTGACAGACGACCATCAAGATGGGCAGCACACAGCGCATGAGTAACGGCCCCAACGCCACTGCATCCCCCTGGCCCGGGTATCTGGACCTGGTTCAGAGCGCCTCCGGCCTGGCGCTCGGCCTGTTCATGTGGCTGCATATGTTCTTCGTCTCCTCGATCCTGCTGGGCAAGGACGCCATGTGGACCGTGGCGCGCCTGTTCGAGGGCTACTTCTTCTTCGGGCGGCCCTACCCCGCCCTGGTATCCCTGTTCGTCGCCTCGATTCTGCTGCTGTTGATGGTGCATGCCGCCACCGCCCTGCGCAAATTTCCCGCCAACACCCGCCAGTACCTTGATCTCTGGCGGCACACCCGTCAGTTGCGCCACGGCGATACCAGCCTCTGGCTGCTACAGGTGGCAACCGGCTTTCTGCTCTTTTTTATGGCATCGGTACACCTCTATCTGATGCTCAGCCATCCCGAGCAGATCGGTCCCTTCGCCTCGGCGGACCGGGTGTGGAGCGGGCGCATGTGGCCGCTCTACCTGCTGCTGCTGTTCGCGGTAGAGATCCACGGCGCCGTCGGTCTCTACCGGCTGGCATTGAAGTGGGGCTGGTTCGCCGGTCCCGACCCCGCGACCACCCGAAGACGCCTGCGGCGCGCCAAGTGGCTGACCAGCGTGTTCTTCATCCTCCTTGGACTGGCAACCCTCGCCGCTTACATGCGCATCGGCATCGAACACGCACCGCACGCCGGTCAGCACTATGTACCGGCCTGGTCCGGGGAGATCGAATGAAGGCGATCTATACCGATGTACTGATCATTGGCGGCGGCCTGGCCGGGATGCGCACCGCCATCGGCGTCAGGCGCCGCGGGCTGGAGACCCTCGTGCTCTCCCTGGTGCCCGCGAAACGCTCTCACTCGGTGGCCGCCCAGGGCGGCATGCAGGCGAGTCTAGGCAACTGCCTCCGGGGTTCGGGCGATGATGAGGATGTCCACTTCCAGGACACAGTGCGCGGCAGCGACTGGGGTTGCGATCAGCGGGTAGCGCGCATGTTCACCCACATGGCGCCGAAAGCGGTGCGCGAACTCGCCGCCTGGGGCGTACCCTGGAACCGGGTTGCGGCGGGAGAACAGGAGGCGATCATCAACGGCCAGCGGGTTGTGCTCCAGGAGCACGCCTCGGCCCACGGCCTGATCACCGCCAGAGACTTCGGTGGCACCCGCAAGTGGCGCACCTGCTACACCTCCGACGGTACCGGCCACAGCATGCTCTACAGCGTCAGCGACCGTGCCATCGCCGAATCGATCCCGGTGCACGAACGGCGCGAGGCAATGTCTCTGATTCACGATGGGGCGCGTTGCCATGGTGCGGTGGTACGCGACTTGATTACGGGGGAACTCCTGATCTACCTGGCCCGGGCCACCGTGATGGCAACCGGGGGCTACGGACGCATCTACGGCATCTCCACCAACGCCATCATCAACGAGGGGATCGGTCAGGCCCTGGCGCTGGAGACCGGCGTGGCGCGCCTGGCCAACCTGGAGGCGGTACAGTTCCACCCCACGGCCATTGTCCCCGCCGGCATCCTGGTCACCGAGGGATGCCGTGGCGACGGAGGCCTGTTGCGGGACCGGGACGGCCACCGCTTCATGCCCGATTACGAACCGGAGAAGAAGGAGCTGGCCTCCCGCGACGTGGTCTCACGCCGCATGGCCGAGCATATGCGAGCCGGCAACGGGGTAGAAAGCCCCTACGGCGATCACCTCTGGCTCGACATCACCGCCCTCGGTGCGGCCCATATAGAAAAAAAGCTGCGCGAGGTGAAGGACATCTGCCACTACTTCCTGGGCATCGATCCGGTACGGGAGTGGATACCGGTGCGCCCCACCCAGCACTATTCGATGGGGGGAATTCGCACCGATCATCAGGGCCAGAGCCCCTGGCTCGGCGGGCTCTTCGCCTGCGGCGAGGTCGCCTGCTGGGACATGCACGGCTTCAACCGCCTGGGAGGCAACTCGGTGGCGGAAACGGTGGTCTCGGGGATGCTGATCTCCGAATACGTGGCCGACTTTTGCGCCGGACGGGAGGGTGAGTTGAATCTCTCCAGTGAGCTTGCCGGCGATTTTCTGGAGCGTGAACAACGCCATCTCGACACCCTGCAAAGCAGTGGACCACGCGGGGAGAATGCTATGGAGATCCGGCGGGAAATGGAGCGGATCATGACCGGAAAGGTCGGACTGTTTCGTACCGGGGAGCGCCTGCAAGAGGCGGTGAAGGGACTGGAGGCGCTGCCGTGCCCAAGAGTGTCGCTACCTCGTGAAAGATTTTGGGACATCCCAGTCCCCAAAATCGACTCGCCAACGCGACAGCCGTTACTGCCCCGACCGTCCTGCGCTCATCACGACTCCGTCCCGCACATTGCAGCAAAGCTGCTCGTGCGCAACTCCGTCATGATGACCACAATGACTCTACGGCGTGTCGGATGCGCTATTTGTATGCCCTACGTCACTCCCTATCGGTCGTAACTGCGGCCATACAACCGCGCCTACGCCTATCGGGGACTAACCGCCTTCGCTTCGCTCTCCATGGCGGTTAGCGGCTGTGATGAAATCGGGGTGGCCGCCCCCTCCCCCGGCGCCAACCCTGAACTGGTACTCGCCTACCGGCTGCCGCGCATGCTCAAGATCGCCCTCGGTGTGGCCATGGGCGCACTGGCCCGCACCGAGAGCCGCGGCGCCCACTACCGCGAGGACTATCCGGCCAGAAACGACCGCGACTGGCTGAACCGCACCCTGTTTCACTGGCCCACAGGCGCGTCCCGCCCCTCCCTCGGCTACGAGGCGCTGGAGGTCCGGGCCATGGAGCTGCCGCCCGGCTCGCGCGGCTACGGAAATTCGCAAATCGTCCCCCACCCCGAAACCGGGCAGCGCCAGGATCAGGTCGACGCCTGCCAGGAGCAGCCGCGCGGAGAGCGCTCCGATGCGCTGATGCCGTTCCTGCACCTGCTCCCCCCGAAGTACCGCAACCCGAACCAACGCAGCCGCGAGTAGAGTCCAGCATGAGCCGCCGTCTCACCTTCGACATTTTCCGCTACAATCCGAACGACCCAAAGAGCCGGCCGCGCACGGAACGCTTCACCCTCGACGAAACCGAGGGCATGACCCTGTTCATCGCCCTCAATCAGATCCGCGATGAGCAGGCCCCGTCGCTCGCCTTCGACTTTGTCTGCCGGGCCGGGGTCTGCGGCAGTTGCGGCATGCTGATCAACGGCCGGCCCGGGCTGGCGTGCCGCACCCTGACCGCCGCGCTACCGGATACCATCACCCTGATGCCGCTGCCGGCCTTCGAGCTGATCGCCGATCTGTCGGTAAATACCGGGAAATGGATGCGTGGGATGAGTGAGCGGCTGGAGACCTGGGTCCATCTGGAGCAGGCACCGGAGATCGACGCCCTGGAGCTGGCGATGGAGCCGGAGCAGGCGGAGGCCATCTACGAACTGGACCGCTGCATCGAGTGCGGCTGCTGTATCAGCGCCTGCGCCACCGCCCGGATGCACCCCGAATTCGCCGGTGCCGTCGGCTTGAACAAGATCGCCCGCTTTCGCGCCGACCCCCGCGACCGGCGCGCCGACCCCGACTATTACCAGCTGGTGGGCGACGACCAGGGAGTGTTCGGCTGCATGGGCCTGCTCGGCTGTCACGACCTCTGCCCAAAGAAATTGCCCCTGCAGACCCAGATCGCCCACCTGCGCCGGGGCATGCTCAAGAGCGCGCTCGGGAAGAGCTGATCCCTTAGCCCGCGCCCCAATAATCGGTAGCGATACCTTCGCCGAGGTCCGCCTCGATCAACCTGCTCCGCACCTCCAGGAGCTTCTCGATCAGGGCCGGTTCGCTGCGCTCGTATCCCACGGCATCAGGCACGCGTTTGACTACCACGCCGAGCAGCTCGGTGATGGCGTTGCCGATGGAGTTCTGGCTGATGGTGACAATCAGTTTTCCCTCATCGTTCCGGTAGATCAGCTGCTTGAAGGCGGGCTGCCAACGGATGGCGTTGGCGTACTTGGCATCATGGATACAGCGATCCCTGACCCGCTTGGCGGTGGCCAGGAAATCGTTATTGAAGAGCAGTACCCGCTCCACCTGATCGGGAAAATAGACATCACCGGGCATCGGCGCGTTACGGGTCGAGACCTGGGTGAAGAAGGTGCGGTAGAAATCGATGAACCCCTTGAGGATCTCATCGTACTCCTTCCAGAACCCGATCTCCTGCAGCGCGGCGACCCCGCCCTGGATCTCCCAGCTGGGCAGCCCCTGGGGATAGCCGGTCAGCTGCAAACGGGACTCCTCACTGCTCAGCGGCTTGAGGACCCGTAGTGGCAGCTCATCGAAGAAACGCCGGTAGACATCCTTCATATAGGCCTGAAACAGACTGTGCTGCCCCCCGTCGGTAAGGTTGGGGTTGCTGCTATCGGCCACGGCGGCACTTCTCAACTGATCCATATCGAAGGCGATGAAGTGGTTGTGCAGCATACGGATACTGGGCACACCGGGCGAGGTCAACGGCCAGGTAGCGTCCAGGCTCGCCTCTCCGGCCAGCAGCAGCGCCTGGGAGGGGTCTGGATAGACCTCGACCATGTAGTCGATAATGATCTGATTCATCCGGTTCCAGACGTGCCTCACCTCTTCGGGTACCTGAGTCCGGCGCACCGGCCGTCCCAGCGGGTTGAGCACACACTTGGAGGTGTTATAGATGATGGAGGTGTCGAACGCGTTGCTGTGGCCGAGCGCCTTGCGATACAGCAACAGGTTCTCCGGGTTGACCAGCAGACCGTTATTGTGCACCAGATCGTTAAGGTTTTCGGTGCTGTTAAAAAATTCGTTGGGGGCCATCCCCTCCGGCACCTCAAGGGGGATCGGACGAAACGGGGTAACGATTTCACGCGGGCCTTGCTGCATAGCTCTCACCTTCCCGGCCGCTCTACTTATGGGCCAATCAAATATAGAAATATCAATAGGTTATATCGAACCGACATAATAATCGAAGTGTGCCGGATTGCAATCACAGATGCGCGCGCGCAGCCCCCTCCCGTGACAATACGCACAGTTACCGCCCGACCCGAAGGGCGCATCCCCTTGAAACCCTCTGAAATACGGGTTTAACGCAGCCCGCCAACCGCCTATCATGACGCGCTCGAACTATTCTGAGGGGAAGCGGGGCGCAGGCGCCGCTTCCAGCAATTCCAACCCAACCGAAAAGGTATCCGAGAGATGAACGTAGATCAGCACTTGAAAGTTGCCCAGTGGCACATTGAACAGGCCCGCATGCATGCAACCCAGGATGGCTACAGCTGCGGCTGCCCCGCCAACGCCCACGACCAGAAGGCGATCGACGCGGTGGAGAAGGGTCTGATCGAAGCCGAGAACAGCTGCGCCGTCGGCCAGTAAGCGGCCGCCCGATGGTCGCTAAAGCCCGCGCCAGCGGGCTTTTTTATTCCGGCATTTCCCGACCACTGCGCGGATTGCCCATGGCGTCGGCCTGTATACCCCCGCAGCCGGCTGCTATCCTATCCCTTCCCTCAGGCAACCGGGGCAAACGCCGTGCTCATCGTCCTATCACCCGCTAAAAAACTCGATTACGAAACTCCGCCGACCACCGGCCGCCATACCCGGCCGGAGTTCCTGGAGCACTCCCGGCTGTTGATCGAAACCCTGCGCCGCTATTCGGTCCTGGACCTGGCGGAACTGATGAAATTGAGCATCAACCTGGCCGAACTCAATTTCGAGCGTTACCGGACCTGGAGCCCTGAGTTCACAGAGCACAACGCCAGGCCCTGCCTGTTCGCCTTCAAGGGCGACGTCTATACCGGCCTGGACGCCGGGAGCCTGGACCAGGAGGCGCTGGCGTTTGCCCAATCGCACCTGCGCATTCTCTCCGGCCTCTACGGCCTGCTCAGACCCCTCGATCTGATGCTGCCCTACCGGCTGGAGATGGGCACCCGGCTGCCCAACGCCCGGGGCAAAAATCTGTATGCGTTCTGGGGAGAGATCATTACCGATGCCGTCAACCGGCAGCTGGAGGCACAGGGCGACGATCTGCTAATCAACCTCGCCTCCAACGAGTACTTCAAATCGATCAAGCCCCGGCAAGTGCGGGGACGCATCATCACGCCCCAGTTCAAGGAGCGCAAGGGGGATGACTATAGGATGATCGGCATCCACGCCAAGCGCGCGCGCGGTTTGCTGAGTCGCCATATCATCGAAAACCGATTGCGTGATCCGGAGGCGCTAAAGGAGTTTTCCAGAGAGGGATACCGATTCAACGAGGCCCTGAGCCAGGGCGACCAGTGGGTATTCACCAGGGGATAAAACAGGCACGCCGCAACACCGGTTGACGGTGTTGCGGCGCTCACCTCTCGTAGCGGGGATGCCCTCCCCTAGCCCGAATGTTTCATAAACCATTAGGTGACCACAAATACCGTACAACCAGACTAGGGTATTAGCCGAGAACTAGGCAGGCCGGTAACTGTTAGCGGGGCGACGATCATTTTTTCGGGGTTGTAGCGTCCATTTGGCGCGGCTCAAGAGTGTCGCTACCTCGTGAAAGATTTTGGGACATCCCAGTCCCCAAAATCGACTCGCCAACGCGACAGCCGTTACTGCCCCGACCGTCCTGCGCTCATCACGACTCCGTCCCGCACATTGCAGCAAAGCTGCTCGTGCGCAACTCCGTCATGATGACCACAATGACTCTACGGCGTGTCGGATGCGCTATTTGTATGCCCTACGTCACTCCCTATCGGTCGTAACTGCGGCCATACAACCGCGCCTACGCCTATCGGGGACTAACCGCCTTCGCTTCGCTCTCCATGGCGGTTAGCGGTGGCGGCTTACGTGGATGACTATAATCAGTCTCGCCTACACAGTGCTATCGGCTATATCACCCCTGCCGACAAGCTGGCAGGCAAGGCCCCTGAGATCTTGGCAAACCGGGAACAGAAGCTGGCAGAAGCACGTAACCGACGTGCAGAAAATAGGCAGTTACAATCGGTACATCTGCCCACGGGCAGCCGTGAGGTTGTCTCTTAAATGTGAACCGGAAAACTCCGGTTCAGGCTGAACCAGGACAGGCGTACCCGGTCGCAACGAGGATGCCCAGGCGATGATCCGCATGCGCTGGAATTTGTTCAACGGCCAGGCCGACAGCGCACGCAAGGAGGAGACGGCGCACCTGATCAACGAAGCGAAAGACATCAGCGCCAACGCCATGCGTCAGCAAGAGTGTCGCTACCTCGTGAAAGATTTTGGGACATCCCAGTCCCCAAAATCGACTCGCCAACGCGACAGCCGTTACTGCCCCGACCGTCCTGCGCTCATCACGACTCCGTCCCGCACATTGCAGCAAAGCTGCTCGTGCGCAACTCCGTCATGATGACCACAATGACTCTACGGCGTGTCGGATGCGCTATTTGTATGCCCTACGTCACTCCCTATCGGTCGTAACTGCGGCCATACAACCGCGCCTACGCCTATCGGGGACTAACCGCCTTCGCTTCGCTCTCCATGGCGGTTAGCGGTGGCGGCTTACGTGGATGACTATAATCAGTCTCGCCTACACAGTGCTATCGGCTATATCACCCCTGCCGACAAGCTGGCAGGCAAGGCCCCTGAGATCTTGGCAAACCGGGAACAGAAGCTGGCAGAAGCACGTAACCGACGTGCAGAAAATAGGCAGTTACAATCGGTACATCTGCCCACGGGCAGCCGTGAGGTTGTCTCTTAAATGTGAACCGGAAAACTCCGGTTCAGGCTGAACCAGGACAGGCGTACCCGGTCGCAACGAGGATGCCCAGGCGATGATCCGCATGCGCTGGAATTTGTTCAACGGCCAGGCCGACAGCGCACGCAAGGAGGAGACGGCGCACCTGATCAACGAAGCGAAAGACATCAGCGCCAACGCCATGCGTCAGCAAGAGTGTCGCTACCTCGTGAAAGATTTTGGGACATCCCAGTCCCCAAAATCGACTCGCCAACGCGACAGCCGTTACTGCCCCGACCGTCCTGCGCTCATCACGACTCCGTCCCGCACATTGCAGCAAAGCTGCTCGTGCGCAACTCCGTCATGATGACCACAATGACTCTACGGCGTGTCGGATGCGCTATTTGTATGCCCTACGTCACTCCCTATCGGTCGTAACTGCGGCCATACAACCGCGCCTACGCCTATCGGGGACTAACCGCCTTCGCTTCGCTCTCCATGGCGGTTAGCGGTGGCGGCTTACGTGGATGACTATAATCAGTCTCGCCTACACAGTGCTATCGGCTATATCACCCCTGCCGACAAGCTGGCAGGCAAGGCCCCTGAGATCTTGGCAAACCGGGAACAGAAGCTGGCAGAAGCACGTAACCGACGTGCAGAAAATAGGCAGTTACAATCGGTACATCTGCCCACGGGCAGCCGTGAGGTTGTCTCTTAAATGTGAACCGGAAAACTCCGGTTCAGGCTGAACCAGGACAGGCGTACCCGGTCGCAACGAGGATGCCCAGGCGATGATCCGCATGCGCTGGAATTTGTTCAACGGCCAGGCCGACAGCGCACGCAAGGAGGAGACGGCGCACCTGATCAACGAAGCGAAAGACATCAGCGCCAACGCCATGCGTCAGCAAGAGTGTCGCTACCTCGTGAAAGATTTTGGGACATCCCAGTCCCCAAAATCGACTCGCCAACGCGACAGCCGTTACTGCCCCGACCGTCCTGCGCTCATCACGACTCCGTCCCGCACATTGCAGCAAAGCTGCTCGTGCGCAACTCCGTCATGATGACCACAATGACTCTACGGCGTGTCGGATGCGCTATTTGTATGCCCTACGTCACTCCCTATCGGTCGTAACTGCGGCCATACAACCGCGCCTACGCCTATCGGGGACTAACCGCCTTCGCTTCGCTCTCCATGGCGGTTAGCGGCGGAAGAGGGGGTGCGGCTCTCCTGGGCCAACTACCAATCCACCAAAAGCCAGCGCGCCTACCTGCAAAAGCACGTCGACTCCAGCCTGGCCACCCGCAAGGCCTACACCAAGCAGTTCGATATCGGCCAGCGCTCCCTGCTCGACCTGCTGGATACCGAGAACGAGCTGTTCGAGGCGAAAAAGGCCTACCTCAACGCCGACTTCAGCAACCAATTCGCCCAGTACCGCATTCTCAACGGCATGGGCAAACTGCTCGACACCCTTGAGGTATCCGCCCCCGCCGAGGCACTGGTGGCAGCGTCAGGCGAAGAAGAGTAAGGGAACAACACCCCCCTGCAAAAAGCCCGCCTCGCGCGGGCTTTCTCTTTTCCCGCATACAGGATCACTGCGATGGGGTTGAAGTCGAATGCGCTCCCGCCGCTTCCCCTGCCATTGGGGAGTCGACTCCGAACTCTGGCGGAAACCGTGCAAATCTCGGTGCATACGGGGTCGTGTATACGGAGTAGAAGTCGATTCTGCTCCATCCATTTGCCTGCCCGCCTTTGGGTAATCGACACCGAGCCCTGGCGGGAAGCGTGCAAAATTCAGAATCGGGAGCATGATTTCAAAGGAAGAGACAGGTCATGCTCAATATCCGGCAATGGAGCCGAATAGTTACCCTCTCGCTTGAGAAGCAGCCAATCAGCTCTGGTATGCCATACGGAGCTGGTGCCACTTGCTGATCTGGTTGGGATCAAGGCGCTTACCATTCTGCTGCCCGCCGATCCAGAGACCGGTGTGGTTGAAGCTGTAAACGGGAAGCAGGTCGGTACGGTCCCGCAGGCTTCCGATATGATCGGTGAGGTTATCGAGGACCAGATCCCGGCCATTCTCATCGTCCCGGTAGACCAAAACCATATGCTCCTCGCCCCGGGCGGAGATCCGCACATGGACCAGCTGCATCTGGGACTGCGGTACCCCAAGGGTACGCAGGGCATAGTATTTGGCGATGGCCAGATCTTCACAATCACCACCGTGGCGCTGCATCGTCTCATCCGGGGTCGCCCAACGATTGCCATCCTGGCCAGCCGCATCCGGAATGTAATCAAGACTGTTGACGTAGCGATTGACCTGCTGGACTGTGCATGACCAGATTATCTGCGGTAGATTCCGCCCATCCTGTCCACAATCCCTGATGGATAAAGAAGAACCCCCTCGAACAACTTGAACATTGTCCGAGGGGACGGTCTCCTGTGTTCTTCGCC
>PQCP01000171.1 GCA_003062205.1 Candidatus Sedimenticola endophacoides | reverse complement strand
TCGGATGCGCTATTTGTATGCCCTACGTCACTCCCTATCGGTCGTAACTGCGGCCATACAACCGCGCCTACGCCTATCGGGGACTAACCGCCTTCGCTTCGCTCTCCATGGCGGTTAGCGGCGGAAAGTACGCCCTGAGCGATTCCATGAAGGGGGCGTTGGACAGGGTGGTGGCGTTCGTTCGGGCCAGCGGGGATTCGCGTTACCGGATTCATATCGGCGGTCACACGGACAATGTCGCCAGGCATGTGACGAACAACCGTCTGGCGGCCAGGAGGATTGCTTCGGTTGCGGATTATCTTGTAAAAAATGGAATATCTTCCAGTATGTTATCAAAGAAAAATCATGGAGAATCGAGGCCGGTTGCGAGTAACCGGAGCGAGCGGGGGCGGGCCCTGAACCGGCGGGTGGAGGTGCGTCTCGTCAAGAGCAAATAGCCTGTAACGCGCCGCATGGTGCCGCAATGCGGAAGGGTGCGTTGTTATGGCTGAACTCGCAGCTTAATCTGGCTGAATACTATTCAACCATGCCTTGGATGAATCGTCTGCCTGGCCGCGATGCGGGCAGGGGCTAAAGTCGGGCCGGTTCCGGCCGCTATAACAGACGAAGGTTATTTCAACGAGGTGCATATGCAGATCGCAGGCGTTTCAACATCTCAGGTCGCCCAGGTCAATGCGGGATCCGACCCGGTGCGCTCCGCCTTCGCGGTCGGTGTGCAGCGCCAGCTCCTGGACCAGCAGGAGCAGGTGGCCCAGCGGCTGATCAACGCGGTACCCGAACCCCAGGAGGTGGCCAGGGCCGACCAGCGGGTGGGCGGCAACATCGACCTTTTCGCTTGACTCAAGCGATCACCGGGGCGGACGGGCCGTAGGTCCGTTCGTCCCGCTTCATTTCCTTCCTCCATCGGGCCGACTCCGGATGTGGTGTCGGCCCCTTTGCAGTCCCCTCACAATCCCGCCAGGGCGGCGGCGATTTGTTTCGCCAGGCGCTTGCGCTTTTCGGTCTCGATGTCGATCACCAGGTCGGCGGCCATCTCGTAGAAGGGCAGGCGGCGGCGCATCATCTCCTCGGCGGAACGCACCGCATCCAGCGCCGGGCGCGAGGGATCACCCTGCACCCGGGCGGCGAGGCGGGCAATATCCCCCTTGAGCCAGACCACGTGGCCACCGGTGCGCAACAGGCTCACCTTGCGTTCGCTGAATATCTCGTTGCCGTCCTGGTCCAGGTCCACGATCACGCCGCCGCCGCAGTCGATGATCAGGTTATCCAGTCGGGTCACCTTCTCGATCACCCGGAACTCCTGCTCGCGAAACGCCGCCCAGCCCTGTTCAGCCACGATCCCGGGTATCCCGAGACCGTCGTTTTCATACTCGATCAGCAGATCGGTGGAGATCACCGGGCGTTTGGTCAGTAGGGAGAGGCGGCGCGAGATGCTCGATTTGCCCGCGCCGCGCATGCCGATCAGGACGATATTCATGGGCGGTTCTGTGTGGTCTGTGCGTGAGGATGCATAGGATAGCGGTTTGCTCAGCCGAGCCCAACCCCCAGGCACAACAGCGCGGCGTAGAGCAGTTGCAGTCTGGCGGTGTCGGCCAGGATCCGATTGAACCCGGCGTCGAGCGGCGAGCTGGCGAAGCGCCGCACCAGGGAGAGGGCCGGCGGCAGTGCCAGCAGCACCAGCCAGCCCCCCCCGGGGGCCGGTTCCAGGGCCGGGGGGAGGGTGAACGGCAGCAGTAGCAGCACGGCGTAGAGGCGGCGGCTGTTGGCGCGCCCCAGACGGTGGGCCAGGGTCAGCCTGCCGGCCTGCGTATTGGTCTCCAGGTCACGGTAGTTGTTGACCAGCAACACAGCGGCGGCGAACAGGCCGAGCGCGGCCCCGGCCGCCAGGGCGGCGCTGTGTACTTCTCCGCGTTGCAGGTAGAAGCTGCCGGCGACCGCCGCCAAGCCGAAAAACAGAAACACGAACAGTTCGCCACCGGCGCTGTAGGCGATCGGCCGGGGGCCGCCGGTGTAGGCGTATCCGGCGCCCAGGGAGAGCAGTCCCAGCACCAGGATCGGCGTCCCCCCGACCCATGCCAGGTAACCGCCCGTCAACAGGGCCAGGAGAAACGCCAGCAACGCCGCCCGCTTTACCCGGGCGGCACTGAACCAGCCCTCGGCGGTGGCCCGTCGTGGCCCCAGTCGTCGGGGGGTGTCGGTGCCGCGCTCGAAGTCGGCGGCGTCGTTGTGGAGGTTGGTGCCGATCTGGATCAGCATCGCCGCCGCCAGGGTGGCCAGGGCTACGGGTATGGAGAGGGCGCCGCCCCCGGCATGGGCCAGCACGGTGCCGGTCAGCACCGGCGCGACCGACAGGGGCAGGGTCTTGGGGCGTATGGCGAGCAGCCACTTGCGGAGGTTGTCTCTCATTGCACGCG
The DNA here is from genome assembly GCA_003062205.1 of Candidatus Sedimenticola endophacoides. Taxonomy (GTDB): domain Bacteria; phylum Pseudomonadota; class Gammaproteobacteria; order Chromatiales; family Chromatiaceae; genus Sedimenticola_A; species Sedimenticola_A endophacoides. The sequence continues at coordinate 9,104 of PQCP01000171.1, read as the reverse complement.
ATGGTTGCACATCCAGGGTCCGCATTGAACCGGTAAATGGCCGTCCGGCCCATGATGCAGATCAATGTGGCGCGCTGTTAATCCGCATCGGTCATCAGGCGAACCGCTGTCAGCAAAACAACAGGCCTTATACATGCGGTTTTGGGAGGCCGTCCGGATGGATGTTTTGCGCTAGCCCCCCCTTCATGCCATGGAATTGCTGCGGCATGGCGGGCGATCATGCACCTGATTTTGTCAGTCGGCCCCGACATCCGGGATTCCGCTGGGCGATGGGGGGATTCCAGCGCGGTGGTGCCGCGCTGGCGTTTTCCCTCGACCCCGGGTGAAAAACAGGGATAATCCATGCTATTGGATGCCATCCCGGTGAGCCGACCCCATGAACCAGACCCTCAGCGACCTCGAACCCCGTCTGCTGTGGCAGCACTTCCAGCAGCTGACCCGTACCCCCCGTCCCTCGCATCATGAAGAGCAGGTGCAGGCGCTGGTGCTCGGCTTCGGCCGGGAACTGGGGCTGGAGAGCTGCCGCGACGACCATGGCAACATCATCATCCGCAAACCGGCCACCCCGGGGATGGAGGGGCGCGCCGGAGTGATCCTCCAGGGGCACCTCGACATGGTACCCCAGGCCGACGCGGGCCGTGGCCACGACTTCACCTGCGACCCGATCGACACCCTGATCGACGGTGACTGGGTGAAGGCGAGGGGCACCAGCCTGGGGGCTGACAACGGCATCGGCGTGGCGGCGGCCCTGGCGGTGCTGCAGTCGTCGGGGATTCCCCACGGCCCCATCGAGGCGCTGTTCACCAGCAACGAGGAGGATGGCATGAGCGGGGCCTTCGGTCTCGCCCCCGGCCTGTTGCGGGGGACGATTCTGCTCAACATGGACTCCGAGGATGAGGGGGTGCTCTGCATCGGCTGCGCCGGCGGGGCCAACGTCAACGCCGGCCTGCGCTACACCGAAGTGGCAACGGAGGCGGATGCCATCGCCTTCGAGCTGACGGTATCCGGGCTCAGGGGGGGGCACTCGGGGGTGGATATCCATCGCGGGCGGGGCAACGCCAACAAGCTGTTGTTCCGTCTGCTGCGCGCGGCCCAGGCCGGGTGCCGCATCGGCGTCTGTGCCGTGGAGGGGGGCAGCCTGCGCAACGCCATTCCCCGCGAGGCGATGGCCACGGTGGTGGTGGCCCCGGAGCGGGCCGGGTGTCTCCAGGCGCTGGTGCGGGAGTACCGGGAGCGGTTCCGGAGCGAACTGCGGTTTGCCGATGCGGGGGTCGATGTGGTGTTGACGCCGTGTCCGACGCCCCCTTCGCGCATGGCGCCCGGTGATCAGGAGCGGCTGATCTCCCTGGTGTGCGCCTCTCCTCATGGCGTACAGCGCATGAGCGATGCCATGGCGGGTCTGGTCGAGACCTCCAACAACCTCGCCATGGTGCGCGGCGCGGGCGGCGAGGCGCGGCTGTTTCACCTGGTGCGCAGCTCCATCGACAGCGCCCGCGAGGCCCTGTGCGGGGATATCCGGTCGCTCTGCTCCCTGGCCGGGGCGGCCAGTGACGTCGATGGCGAGTACCCGGGCTGGTCGCCCGACCCCGACTCGGTCATCCTGCACACGCTGCAAGAGGCCTATCAGGCCTGTTTCGGTCAGCGCGCGGAGGTCGGGGCGGTTCATGCCGGGCTGGAGTGCGGGATTTTGGGCGCCCGCTATCCCCACTGGGAGATGATCTCCTTCGGTCCCACCATCCGCTATCCCCACTCGCCCCATGAACAGGTCTCGATCCCGTCGGTGGAGCGTTTTTGGATGTTATTGCTGCGGGTGCTGGCGAGCGTGCCGGAGGGGCCTGTCCTCAGCCCCTGAGGTGTCGGCGCGGGGGAGGGCCGCAGGCGGCCGTCAGTGAAGGGCGTGGGTTCCTGCTTCGTCGTGGACCAGGCCGTGCTCCAACTCTTCCGAGGTCGCCTCGCGCACCTCCAGCACCTCCAGCTCGAAGTGAAGGTTCTTGCCCGCGAGGGGGTGGTTGCCGTCCACCGTGACCCGCTTCCTGTCGGCGGCGATCACGGTCACGAGCATCGGGCTGCCGTCGTCCATGCGGGTCTCGAAACGCATCCCCGGTTCGATCACGTCGATACCGGGGAAATTGGCCCTGGGGACCTCCTCCACCAGGGATTCGTCACGCGGGCCGTAGGCCAGGTCCATGGGTACATCGACCTGGAGCCGCTCGCCCTGGCTGTGCCCCTCAAGGGCCTGTTCCAGGCCGGGTATCAGGTCCTCGGTACCGTGGATGTAGCGGATGGGGCCGTTGGCGGCGGCGCTGTCGATCACTTCGCCGCTGTCGTCACGGGCGATGTAGTCGAGGATCACGGCCTTGTAGTTGCTGATCTGCATGGGGGTACCTGGGGTGCTGGGTGGTGGCGTGCGGGCTACTCTTCGGGGTCTTGCGGCTTGATGCGCCCGATCTTGTCGATGGAAACCACGCTGGCGGCGGGCTGCTGATCGGCGAAGTAGGGGCGCTCGGGCACCGCGCCGGCGGCATCGGCCAGCTCCCGTTCGCGCGCGGCGATCAGCCCGAAGCAGAGACGGATATCCTCGATGGTCCGCTCGGTCAAGGTGTGCCGGGTGCCGGGGGGCGGAGTGGTGTCCTTGACGACGCTGGCCAGGACCTTGCGCATCACCATCAGGATCTCGCGCTCTTTTGAACTGTCACTCATGGGGTTCTTAATCCGGTCGGTTGTCTACTGCCTGAATCCGCCTTTCCCCCCTTCTTACTGAATGGGCAAATCCGGCTTACCGCGCTTGCCGCCGTTGGTGGGGGATCGGGATCCTCGGGCGCAGAGTATGGGAAGAAAGCGGATGTCAGTCAATGGATTCCCGGAAAACCCCGGGGGGATTCCGGGCCGTTTACGCCGTCGCTTCATAGCAGTTCGCGGATGTGATTGATGCGCCCGCGCGCGCCACGGGCCTTGTGGGCCAGCTCCTCCGGTGACAGCCGCTCCAGGAAATAGGTGACCTGGAGGCTGTGGATGCCGGCGCGGCGCGCCCCCAGATGTTCATCGCTGCCGCCGTCGCCGACGAACAGTGCCTGGTGCGGCGGGAGGCCGAGGGTGCGCAGCCCCAGATGGTAGATCCCGGGGTCCGGCTTTTTCAGCCCGCAGTGGCAGCTGAAGAGGGCGCAGTCGAGAAGCGGTGCCAGGGGCGAACGGTCCCAGGCCCGTACCTCGTCGGTGGAGGCGTTGGAGATCAGGCCGAGGTGGATTCCACGCCCCCTCAGTTCGCCCAGTACCGTGAGTATCTCCGCCTCGACCTCGATCAGGGCGCGGTCGAAGCGGCGTTGACGCTCCTCGCAGGCCTCGGCGATGAGTGTCTCGGGTATTTCCGGATCGAGGCTGTGGGCCAGGCGGCGGACGATGTCGCGCTGCCGGGTGGGGCGGCAGATCTCGTGGTGCTCGCTGAAGCAGGCGCGGTTCCAGGCGTGGCGGTCGAGACCGAGTATATCGGCGGTGTAACGGCCGCCCCCGGCCGCCTTGGAGACGCTGATCAGGGTGGCGAACAGATCGAACAGGATGGCGCGTGGCCGGGTCTGTTTGCGGGGCATGGGGTGTGGGGCGTTTCCTGACGTCACGGTTCGGGTTCGGGGTGCATGGGGCGGCGGCTCGCGCTCAGGGCGTCTGCCGCGGCAGCAGGGCGAACAGCCGTCCCGGTTGTTTCATGTTGCCGGCCAGCCGTTCGGCCCGCGTGCCATCGCCGAAGAAGACGTCGGCACGCACCGGCCCGTTGATGGCGCCCCCCGTGTCCTGGGCGAACAGCAGGCGCCGGTAGGGGGTGGCCGCCCCTTCGCCGGGCAGGGTGGTGCTGAGCCAGATCGGGGTGCCGAGGGGGATCACCGCCCGGTCCACCGCGGCGCTGCGCTCGCGGGTCAGGGGGACGTTGAGCGAACCACGCGGCCCCTCGCCGCGATCCTCGCGCAGGGTGAAGAAGACGTAGCTCGGGTTTTCGTTGAGCAGTCCGGCGGCGCGCCGGGGGTTGGCGCGCAGCCACGCCCGGATACTGGGAAGGCTCACCTCCTCCCGTTGCAGCTCTCCCCATTCGATCAGCCGTTTGCCGATGGAGACATAGGGGTGGCCGTTCTGGTCGGCGTAGCCCACCTGCACCGTCGAGCCGTCCGGCAACTCCACCCGGCCGGAGCCCTGAATCTGCAGGAAGAAGGCGTCGTGGGGGTCGTCCACCCAGAGGATCTCGGAGCCCTTCAGCGGCCCGGGGCCGGTGTCGATCTCCGACCGGTCGAAGAAAGGCACCACCCGGTTGCCGACCAATCGGCCGCGCACCCGCTTGCCCTTCAGCTCGGGAAACAGCTCCGCAAGGTCGACGGTCAGCAGCGATTCGGGGCGGCCGTAGAGGGGGTGGGCGTATCGGCTGTCGGGAGTGAGGCTGCCACGCAGCCGGGGTTCGTAATAGCCGGTGATCAGTCCCTCCTCGGCGCCGCCGGTGCCGATAATGCGGTGCGGCTGGAAGTGGGTCTGGAAAAAGTGGCGTGCCTGCCCGGGTGATGGGGCGGGCAGTGCCTCGGCATGGCGGCACACCGCCTCCCAGGCGGCCTCGGAGGCGAGCCGTCGGCACTGGCTGAGCAGGGCTGGCCAGGCCTGGCTGAGATCGTCCTCGCGCCAGCCCGGGAGCGCCTCCCAGGAGAGCGCCTGCCCGATGCCCGCCTCGCGGGGCAGCAGCAGGGTGCATCCCGGCAGCCAGACGAGTATCAGCAGCAGCGCGGCGATGGTCAGCCGGTTCGGAATCAACTTCATGGCAGGATGGCTCCGGGGATAGAGGGGTGGCCGCGTATCATACCCGAGAGGGTGATGTGCGCGTCGTGGGAATTGTAATCTCAATTCCGGGAGAGGCGACCTTGAGTCGTTCCCGCAGCGCCTGCTTGGCCGTGTCGTCGCCGTGGACCAGCCTGATCTTCCGGGGGGGTGGACGGATGGCTGCGGCGAAGTCGACCAGATCCTGTTGATCGGCATGGGCCGAGTAGCCGCTCAAGGTGTGAACGCCGGCCCGGATGTCGATTCGCCGGCCATCGAGAATCACGTAGCCCTGGCCGGGTCCATAGCGCTGAATATCGCGGCCCGGTGTTCCCCGGGCCTGGTATCCGGCAAACAGTACATCGGTGCGGACATCCCCCAGCAACGCTTTGAGGTGGTTTACGATACGCCCTCCAGCACACATGCCGCTGGCCGCGATCACGATCCGGGGGCGGTCGTGGCTGCGCAGATAGTCCACGGCCTGGAGATGGTCATGGTGGCTGTCGATGGTGGTGAGCTGTTCGAAATCGAGAGGGTGGCGGCCATCCGCGATTCGGCTGCGCGCCTCGTTGTCCCACAGGCGGCTGAGTTTACGATAGCTGGCGGTAAAGCGGGCGGCGAGGGGGGAGTCGAGGATGACCTCGACCTCGTCCCATGCCACCCCCCTGGCCGCCAGGCGCGAGCCCTGGCGATGGATAATTCCCTCCAGTTCGTAGAGCAACTCCTGGGTACGCCCGATACTGAATGCCGGAATCAGGATCACGCCCCGGTTTTCGAAACAGCGTTCAACGACCTCGCGCAATCTTTCGTGGCGCTGTTCCCGAGCTTCATGCAGCCGGTCACCGTAGGTACTCTCCAGGATCAGGATATCGGCGGATTCGGGTGGTTGCGGCGGGGGTAGCAGCGGCGTGGCGGGGGCGCCGAGATCGCCGGAAAAAACCACGGTCGTATTTACGCCTTTTTCCCGCACACGGCATTCGATATAGGCGGAGCCTAGGATATGTCCGGCCCTCTGCAAACGGATATTCAGCTTGCCGTCGAGGCCGGGCACTTCCCGCCAGGTGTCGTAGGGCAGGGGATGGAGCTGGGATTCTACCCGTCGGAGAAACGTCTTGATCAGCGAGCGGTCCCGGGTGACGCCGATCCGCAGGGCGTCATCCAGGACCAGGGGCAGGAGTTCGGCGGTGGCTTCGCTACAGTATATCGGTCCCCGGAATCCGGCTGCGATCAGGTGAGGTATGCGGCCGACATGGTCGATGTGGCAGTGGGTGACGAGCAGGGCTTGGATGGCATCTACAGGAAAGGGGAATTGCGCCACGCCGTCCGCTTCGGCAGCGGAGGCGCGCTCGGTACCTTGGAACTGTCCGCAATCGACCAGCACCGAGTGCGCTGCGCTCAGGCGCAGTTCATGGCATGAGCCGGTAACGCCGTCGACGGCGCCGTGGTGCACTATTTCCATACCCACCCCTGTTGTTTCCGCGAGATTGAATTGTATAAAATCTGGCGCTGTGGTGCGCGGTTCATCGGCCAGCGGGGCCGCAGGGAGGGGTGGAGTGTGGCGGCAATGAGGATTCTGGTATGCGGTGGGGCGGGATATATCGGCGCCCATATGCTGAAGCGGCTCCACGCGGCGGGGCATGAGGTGGTCAGTTTTGACAACCTGTCCACCGGCAACCGCCATGCGGTGCGTTGGGGTGAACTGGTGGAGGGGGATCTGCTTGATCCCGGCGCGCTGCGTGACCTGTTTCACCGGCACCGATTCGATGTTGTGATGCACTTCTCCGCACGCTCCCTGGTGGCGGAGTCGCTGCGGGAGCCTGCCCTCTATTATCAGAACAATGTGATCGGAACCTTTTACCTGCTGGAGGCGATGCGTGAAGCGGGGGTGAGAAACTTAATTTTCTCTTCGTCGGCTGCCGTCTTTGGAAATCCGCTTACCGAGCGCATCGGCGAAGACCACCCAAGGGTACCCATCACCCCCTACGGCCAGAGTAAACTGATGGTAGAGCAGATGCTGAAAGGCTATGCGGTGGCCTATGGGCTTAACTCCGTCAGTCTGCGTTATTTCAATGCGGCGGGGGCTGATCCCGAGGGTGAGTTGGGTGAGGAGCATGACCCGGAGACGCACCTGATACCGAATATCTTCAAGATGGCATGCGGCGGAACCGGGGAGGTGCTGAGCATCTTCGGTGGCGACTACCCGACCCCCGATGGAACCTGCATCCGTGATTACGTGCATGTGCGGGATCTGTGCGAAGCGCACCTAAGGGCCATCGCTTATCTGGAGCGGGAGCCGGGTGCACATGCATTCAATCTGGGTAATGGGAACGGGTGGTCCGTACTCCAGGTCCTGGCCGTCGCAGAGGCGGTTGTGGGGCGACGGATACCCTACCGGATGGTAGAACGCAGGGCCGGGGACCCCGCGATGCTGATCGTCAACAGCGCCAGAGCCAGAGATGAATTGGGATGGGTGTCGCGTCATACCGATCTTCGTTACATCATCGAAACGGCCTGGCAATGGGAGAGAGGCGCCAGAACCGCCCATCGGGAGGGCCGGATCGCTGGTGTGGAGTGCGGGTAGGCGCTTCAGCGTGGGTCGATCTGATAGCTGGGGATGGCCAATCCGACGCTCCCCGATTTGTTTGACAGCCTGCCGATATTCAGTGCCACGACGCTGAGTTCACTGTCCTGGAGTCGAAGGATCGGGGATCCGATGTCACCATCGGGCGCACGGCAGCTGTGGATCAGCACCGGGCTGTCGCGGGAGATGGCGAGCAGCTTGCAATCTTCCTTGTTGGCACTGAGCACATGGGGCCAGTTTTTGCTGAACCCGGCCCGCATGAAGACCGAATTGTCTTTGATCTGGCGCTGTAGTTGCGGCCGGTCCAGCTTCAGCAGCGGTACGGGCGTAACCTCCTCGATCGGCTCTTCCAGCTCGATAATGGCCCAATTGGCCGCGACCTTGTCGGTGCCGGCCCTGCCCACCGGGTCGAAACCCGGGGAGAAGCGAATCCGCTTGCCGCGTCGGTGCGCCTTGAAGGTTCCCTTGTTATAACCGGCAAGAAAGTGCAACTCGCTGGCAATGAAGGCCTTTTTGGCAGCCGTATTCCATAGGCAGTGCCCAGCGGTCAGTACTTTTTTCCGGTTGATAAGGACACCGGTGCAGTGTCCCTGGCCACGCATGTTGATCCGGCCGATGGCGTTCCATGGTGTATCGGCTCCGTTGAGTATCTCCCGCTCGTGGCTCAATTTCTGTCCGGCGGAATAGGCTGGCATGGAAATCAAGAATGAGGTTATTAAAGTTATTACGGTAATTTTGAGTCGTTTCGTAGTTTTCATGTCTAAGTCGATTGTTCTTTAAGTCGTTTTTGTCACAGAAGGAAGTCTGGACAAGGCACTTAAGAACGTGTAAAAGGGGGTGGTAAGCCATGCGAGCGGCAAGATACGCATGATTTTATCATATTCAATGGGAGAGCGAAGGGAGAGCCTAAAGTGAACAGGGCGAATCCATGCTTACGAAGTTGTTCAATAGGTTCAATTAGTTACCTTTCCATCTGTATTAAGGGGGTTTAATACGTTGCATTATCGAAAAATCAATGGGTTAGGTCGCCAATAGGTACTAACTGATGAATTTTTCAGGCAAATTCTCGCCAGCATGAATTTTCCTTGCTAAAGTGAATATGCGCAACAGTCTAACGATAGCTATGGGAGCGGCGCTGGTTTCGTTGGCGCAGGGGGCGTCTGCGATGTCCCTGCAGGAGGCGGTTCAGTCTTCACTGCAATCTTATCCGACCATCCAGCAGGCGCTGGCGGGACGTCAGGCGATCGAGGCCGACTTGGGGGTTGCCAAATCCCGGTATCTTCCAAGCATCGATTTTGAATTAAATTACGGGCGGGAGTGGTCGAACAATCCCACCACACGGGCGCGGACGGGTAGTGATGATACCTGGCTCAACCGGCGTGACAGCGCGTTGACCCTGAGCCAGAGCCTGCTCGATGGCGGTGCCAGGCAGGGCGAAGTGGAGCGTCAGGAGGCCCTTCTCAAGGGGGCTGGCTTCAACCTGAAGGACGTCTCCGAGACTCTGGCGGCAGATGTCGTCTTCGCCTATATCGACGTGGTTCGTCACCGTGAGACTCTCAAACTGGCGCAGGAGAATCTGCAGGTTCACGCAAGGATTCTGGAGGATGTCCGCCGCCGGCAAGAGTGTCGCTACCTCGTGAAAGATTTTGGGACATCCCAGTCCCCAAAATCGACTCGCCAACGCGACAGCCGTTACTGCCCCGACCGTCCTGCGCTCATCACGACTCCGTCCCGCACATTG
>PQCP01000169.1 GCA_003062205.1 Candidatus Sedimenticola endophacoides | reverse complement strand
TGGCTAATCTTCATGGTGGACTTCCTCCTCATCTGTTTCGTGTGAATGGTGCTAGTTCAGCTCCCATTCTGACGCCTCGACGCCGTTTGTCGTAGGGGTGGGGAGGAGTCCATCCCATTGCTTACGCTCGAACTGCCCCGCCACTTCGCCATCGAGGTCTCCGCCTACGCGGTGATGTCCAACCACACCCATCTGGTGTTGCACATCAACGCCCAACAGGCCGCTGCCTGGAGCACCACGGAGGTGATCGAGCGCTGGCACGGCCTGTTCAGCGGCCACCCCCTCACCCACCGCTTCCTAAAGGGGGAGACGGAGAGCGGCGCCGAGCAGGCAAAGGTCGAGGAGATCGCCCGGGAGTGGCGCCAACGCCTCAGCTCCATCAGCTGGTTCATGCGCTGCCTCAACGAGCCCATCGCCCGCCAGGCCAACGAAGAGGACCAATGCAGCGGCCGCTTCTGGGAGGGACGCTACAAATCTCAGGCCCTGCTCGACGAGGCGGCCGTCATGGCCTGCATGGCCTACGTCGATCTCAATCCGGTCCGGGCGAAGATGGCCGATACCCCGGAGGCCTCGGATCACACCTCGATCCAGCGCCGGATCCAGGCCCTGGAGAAGTCGGATACGGCCCCGGAGGAAAAAAACCCACAACCGGCCCAGCTACAACCCTTCGTCGGCTATCCCCGAGAGCCCATGCCCGAGGGACTGCCGTTTCGGCTGCACGACTACCTCACCCTGGTGGACTGGACCGGGCGCTGCCTGCGAGAAGACAAGCGCGGGGCCATCGACCAGGCCCTACCGCCGATCCTGGAGCGGCTGCATATCGAAGCGCCTGAGTGGATGGAGATGACCAGCGGATTTGAGGAGCGTTTCAAGACCCTCGTCGGAAACCGCCAGCGTATCAATCTGGCCTGTGAACAGCTCGGTCAGCGCTGGGCACACGGCACCCGGGCCTGTGAACGGCTGATGCCGGGCTAGCCACCCCCCTTCCCACCAAAAACATGAACCGGGCAACAACTCCGGGGTTCGGCATGCCTGGGGATTGAGAAAAACCCGGCCACTCCCCCCAAAGTCCTGAATTTCACCCTGAACCGACGCACCCTTCTCGGAGTGCCATTGATGGATGAAAAAATCATCCAAAGGGAAGCTCATCGGAGCCTTCAATGGGTGGATGTCCATATCTTTTCTAATGGGTGGATGTCCATATCTTTTCGATGTCCATATCTTTTCCAATAAAAATCTTTCAGCGAGCCTAATATCAGCGCCTGGAGTGTGAATAATGATGGTCTGAGATTTGTTGCTAAGACTGGAAGATTTTCGCAAAAAACCTGTCAAGCTCTTTTTTCGATTTTGTATGCTGAATAGTTACTTCGAGCCTTCAATTAACGAGTGTTAATGTCTTCTAAACGGGTATCCATGTCTTCCGCGCTCTCTTCCTTACCGGCTTGCGCCGGCGGCAACGATCCACGCCACCGATTCAGATAGTCGCGCAGCGCGCTCCCCATAGCGATCTGCGGCTGTGACGGTTTTTTTACTTTGCGTTCTTTCTCTTCCCTCGCAACCACTTCGCTCGCCATCCGAAAGGCGCTCTCAAAGCCCTCCGCCTCGGGCAGTGCCTTTTGGAAGTAGGCCCGCGCGAAATCGGTGATGTCGTTCTCATCGGAGCAGCCGTATGATTTCCGGTCTTTTGCGGCTGCCGTCATGACGAGGGTATGGTCATTTTTCAGCGGATCGACAAAACCTCCAGAGTAACAGGCCGAGACCATGATCACACGATATTTGATGCCGAGTGAATCCAGCATTTCAGCCAGCGCCTGGGGGTCGATATCAGGCAGCGACAGGCCGCTCAGGGACAGGGAGAGTCTGTGGTCCTTACCACCGTGGCTGGTGAGGTAGAGAAACAGGATATCCTCGTCGCGGTCCATCCGTTCCGCAACCCGTTGCAGACCCCGCTTAATGCTGGTGCGGGTTGCCAGCGGGTAGTTCAATGAACTCTTGTCATTGTTGACCAGAATCAGGCCGCGATCACCGATTGCATATTCGCTTTGAAATAGCGCGTGGATGCTCTCGATCTCTTTCAGGAATACGTCCTGTTTTCCATATCCGGCTATCCCGACGAAATAGAGATCGATGGTGCCCGGGCGTTGCCCGCCTACGTGCGTAAGAGTGTTGTCGAGAAGGCGTGACTGGTTGTAGAGGAGCGTTTCGACCGAGTTTTCGATATGTTCACGCCGGGCCCGCTTCTCCGGAACATAGTCGTCGTAGCTCCATTCTCCGGACTGGGCAGTAACACCATCCACAGGTTTGGCGTAGGTCAGCGTTCCTTCTCCATGGCGATACCCGTGCAGAAATTCGCCCTGATAAACATCACCCGATTTGTAGGTGAGGGTGCCTTGTCCGTTGTACATCCAGTTCTCGAACCGGCCTTCATAGCGGTCGCCCGCTTCGTTGAAGTGAACGCCTTTCCCGGCCAGATTTCCTTCTACGAAGGTGCCCGCATAACGATCACCGCCGGCCAGTGTATACTCGCCCTCCCCGTGGTACACCCAGTTTTTGAACCCACCCTGGTAGCGATTGCCCTGGGGATCGCTGTAGCTGCCTTCTCCGGTCAGTTCGTCGTCCACGAAGATCCCACTGTAGCGACCACCAGAGGACTCCATATATACGCCCTTTCCCTCCATGGCGCCGCGCACGAAGGTTCCGGTATACAAGAGTGTCGCTACCTCGTGAAAGATTTTGGGACATCCCAGTCCCCAAAATCGACTCGCCAACGCGACAGCCGTTACTGCCCCGACCGTCCTGCGCTCATCACGACTCCGTCCCGCACATTGCAGCAAAGCTGCTCGTGCGCAACTCCGTCATGATGACCACAATGACTCTACGGCGTGTCGGATGCGCTATTTGTATGCCCTACGTCACTCCCTATCGGTCGTAACTGCGGCCATACAACCGCGCCTACGCCTATCGGGGACTAACCGCCTTCGCTTCGCTCTCCATGGCGGTTAGCGTCGGTCCCCGTTTTTGGAGATCAGGGTCCCCTCGCCGTCAAACTCCCCCTCGCGAAACGCCCCCTCGTAACGCACACCGTTGCGGTAGGTCAGGGTGCCGTCTCCCTGAAGTGCTCCCTGGGCGAACTCGCCGTCGTAGACGCTTCCGTTGATGAACTCCCAACGTCCCCTGCCGTGCTTCAGGCCCTCGCTAAATCCCCCTGTGTAGATCTCCCCGCTGGGCCAGTGGAGTACGCCCTGCCCGTGGAATTTTCCGTCCTTCATCTCACCGCTGTAGCGGGAGCCGTCCGGCAGCGTAGCGGCGTCGATGTGGGATTGGGCGGTATCGCAAGCGGTAACGGAAATGAGGATCGTCACGGCTGCCGCCAGTGGCGTGATGCGCTGTCGAAGTTGCTGGATGTGCATTGCTCTTTCCCTGAGTGGCTGATCTTGGGGCATTCTGCAAACGCTAGCAGGAACCGGGATCTCAGACAATCCCGTTGGCGCGGCCCAATGCAATATCTGGCGAAGGTCACGGGCGCGGGGCGTTAGCCCCTATCACCAACAGGGATCGGGAGGTTGATAGCGGCTGACAGAGCGGGGTGGGCGATCAGGCACAAGGGGGAACGTGCAATCGACGCGCCCGAGTGCCTTCAGGACCCGGATCAGCTGGTGAAGAGTTCGGCGGCGATCGCCTCACGCCCCTTGTGCCGCACGTCGCGCCCCTTGACCAGGAACACGACATGGCGCGAGATGTTGCGCGCATGGCCGCCGATGCGTTCCAGGGCGCGCAGCCCCAATACCAGGTCGGCGGCACAACCGACGTTGCGCGAGTCCTCCAGGATGTAGGTGGAGATGCGTCGCAGGGCCGCCTTGAACTCCTGCTCCAGCACCTCGTTGCGCTCGATCACCTGCAGGGCCAGGGTAAGATCCAGGGTGTCATAGGCCCGGGTCGCCGTGTCGATCATCTCATCGACGAAGTGCGCCAGATGGGGCACATCCCTGCGCATCTGGGCGCTGGGTGCGAGGTGCTCGCCCTCGTAAAAGGTGGTGGTCAGACGCGCCACCCGGCATGCCAGGTCACCGATACGCTCCAGGTCGCCGACGATCTTGCTCACCGCCAGGATCTCGCGCAGATCCCGGGCCACCGGCTGGCGCTTGGCGATGATATGAATGATCTGGTCATCCGCCGAGGTGTCGAGTTCATTGACCCGTTTCTCTGCCTCGAACACCAGCCACGCCTCGTCAGGTGACTCGTGCTCCAGGCTGTTGACCGCATCCCGGATCTGGGTGCGGACCCGTTCGCTCATCTCGAGCACGATGGTGTGCAGCTGCTTCAGCTCATCGGCGTAGGCGCGCATGGTGTGCCGGCCTGTTGTATTGTCGCTCATAGCGCCTCCCACCGCCGTCAACCGAAACGGCCGGTGATGTAGTCCTCTGTCAGCTTGTGCCGTGGGTTGGTGAAGATGTCGTCGGTCTTGCCGACCTCGACCAGCCTTCCCAGGTGAAAATAGGCGGTGCGCTGGGAGACCCGCGCCGCCTGCTGCATGGAATGGGTGACGATGGCGATGGTGTAGTTCTCGCGCAACTCATCGATCAGCTCTTCGATCCGTGCGGTGGCGATCGGATCAAGCGCGGAGCAGGGCTCGTCCATCAGGATCACCTCGGGGGAGACGGCGATCGCGCGGGCGATGCACAGGCGCTGCTGCTGGCCGCCGGAGAGCCCCGTGCCGGGCTGCTCCATGCGGTCCTTGACCTCGTCCCAGAGACCGGCGCGGCGCAGCGAGTCCTCGACGATCCCATCCAGCTCGGCGCGACCGTCGGCCAGCCCGTGGATGCGCGGCCCGTAGGCGATGTTGTCGTAGATCGATTTGGGAAACGGGTTGGGTTTCTGGAACACCATACCAACCCGGGCCCGCAACGGCACCACATCCAGGCTCCGGTCGTAGATATCGACGCCATCGAGCAGGATCTCGCCGCTGACGCGGCAGATGTCGATGGTATCGTTCATGCGGTTGAGGCAGCGCAGAAAGGTGGACTTGCCACACCCGGAGGGACCGATCATGGAGATCACCTCGTTGGTGCCGATATCCAGGCTCACATCCTGGATCGCGTGCTTGTCGGCGTAATAGACATCGACGTTGCGGCAGGTCATGCGCGGTTCGGCCACGCTGATGTCCCCCACCGTACCCTCGCGCCGCTCGGCGATCCGTTCGATCCTGGCCGAGGACTCACCCGCCAGCACCGCCTGCGGCAGGGAAAACCGGTTGCCGCCACCCATTACCATTCCAGTACTATTCATCATTGCACTCCAATCACCAGCGCCGTTCGAGACGCTTGCGTAGTATGACCGCCAGTAGATTCATCAGGATAAGAAAACCGAGCAACACCATGATGGCGGCCGAGGTGCGCTCCACAAAGGCGCGCTCGGGGCTGTCCGCCCACAGAAAGATCTGCACCGGCAGCACAGTAGAGGGGTCCAGGGGCCCTCCGGGGATGTCCACGATAAACGCCACCATGCCGATCATCAGCAGTGGGGCCGACTCTCCCAGCGCCTGGGCCATGCCGATGATGGTCCCGGTGAGCATGCCGGGCATGGCCAGCGGCAGGACGTGGTGAAACACCACCTGCATCTTCGAGGCCCCCACGCCGAGGGCCGCCTCGCGGATCGAGGGTGGGACCGCCTTCAGCGCCGCGCGGCTGGCGATAATGATGGTCGGCAGGGTCATCAGGGTCAGGACCAGGCCACCCACCAGGGGGGCGGAGCGGGGCAGCCCGAAGAAGTTGATGAAGACCGCCAGCCCCAGCAGGCCGAAGACGATCGAGGGCACCGCCGCCAGATTGTTGATGTTGACCTCGATGAGGTCGGTCCAGCGGTTTTTCGGCGCGAACTCTTCGAGATAGAGCGCGGCGGCGACACCGATGGGGAACGACAGCGCGAGGGTCACCATCAGGGTATAGAGTGAGCCCATGATCGCGCCGCCGATGCCGGCCAGCTCGGGCTCCCGCGAATCGCCGTTGGTGAAGAAGGCGCGATTGAACTGGGTCCGGATCGCCCCCTGCTCGCGCAGCCGGTCGACCCAGGCGATGGTCTGATCGTCCACCCGCCGCTCCGCCTCGGGGAGGTTGCGGTCGATCCGTCCCTTGAACAGCATGTCGATATCGTCATCGGCGCTCACCCACACCCGGGCGCTGGTGCCGATCACACCCGGATCGGCCAGCACCCGCTCGCGCAGCTGCATCCCGGCGCCGCTGCTGGCGATCCGGTAGAGACGGCGCTTGTCGCCCCGCCGGGTCACCTCGGGGAAACGTTCGCGCAGTGCCGCCTTGACCAGGCCGTCATAATCGGCCCGGGAGAGGATACCGCGGTCACGGCCTCCGTCGGGGTCGAGCAGCGCCTCGCTGAACTCCACCTCCAGCTCGATGAAGGTCTGCTGAAACGCGCCGTAGCCTTTGCCTGCGATACTGATGAAGAGCATCGAGACGAACGACAAGCCGAGGATCACGGCGCCGAGGCCGAACCGCCGAAAGCGCCGCTCCCGGGCGTAGCGGCGGCGCAGAGAGGCGTTGACCCGATCGATCGGCGTCACGCCGCGTTCTTCTTCTCTATTCATACTGTTCACGGTATTTGCGCACCACATGCAGCGCGATGACATTCAGCACCAGGGTGACGGCGAACAACAGCAACCCCAGGGCGAAGGCGGCCAGGGTCTTGGGACTGTCGAACTCCTGATCGCCGACCAGCAGGGTGACGATCTGCACCGTCACCGTGGTGACGCTCTCCAGGGGGTTGGCGGTCAGGTTGGCGGACAGGCCCGCCGCCATCACCACGATCATGGTCTCGCCGATGGCGCGTGAGACCGCCAGCAGGATCCCGCCCACGATCCCCGGAAGCGCTGCCGGAAGGATCACCTGACGGATGGTCTCGGACTGCGTGGCGCCGACCCCGTACGAGGCGTCGCGCATCGCCTGGGGCACGGCGTTGATGACATCATCCGAGAGTGAGGAGACGAAGGGGATGATCATGATGCCCATCACCAGACCGGCCGCCAGGGCGCTCTCCGGGGAGACGTCGAGGCCCAGCAGCGCCCCGTTATCGCGGATCAGGGGGGCGACGGTAAGCGCCGCGAAGAAGCCGTAGACCACGGTGGGGATGCCGGCCAAAATCTCCAGCACCGGTTTGGCAATGGAGCGGAAGCGCCGTCCCGCGTACTCCGCGAGATAGATCGCCGACATCAGCCCGACCGGCACCGCCACGGCCATGGCGATCAGCGAGATCAGCAGGGTGCCGGCAAACAGTGGGATGGCGCCGAAGGCACCGGAAGAGCCCACCTGGTCCTCGCGTATCGCCATCTGCGGGCTCCAGTCGAGACCGAACAGGAACTCGCTCGGCGGCACCATCTGAAAAAAGCGCGCCGCCTCGAACAGCACCGAGAGCAGAATCCCGACGGTGGTGAAGATAGCGATGGTCGAACTGGTGACCAGCAGATAGCGCACCACCGCCTCCACCCGGTTGCGCGAACGCAGCGCGGGGGAGATCAGGCGCCAGGCGAGCGCCATGCCCGCCCCCGCCAACGACAGCACCACCACCGCCAGTGCGGCCCAGCTGATCCGCTCCAGGCTCGTGTAGTGATCCGCGGCGGCCTGCATCCGCGCGTCCACCGTGCCGGAGACGATGTTGCCCTCGGCCAGATTGCGGATGTCGTTGACCACCAGCCCGAGGCGCGCCTCGGGCAGGGCGCGCACCGACTCGGGCAGGCCGCTGACCACCAGGGAGGTGATCACCGTGTCCTGCAGCAGGGTCCAGACACCGAACACCAGCAGGGCGGGCAGTCCGCACCAGATAGCCGCATACAGCCCATAGTAACCGGGCAGGGAGTGCAGGCTCCGCACGCCGCCCGCCCCGGCGACCGCGCGCGCGCGCCTGCGCCCCAGGTGATAGGCCAGGGCCATCAGGGCCAGAAGCACAAGGATGAGCGTGGTGTGTTGCATCAATCGTGGGCCTCGTTACTACGCCGAAAAGGCGACCGGGAAAACCCGGCCGCCCCCGTGGGATCACTCGCCCGGAATCCCGGGTCCGGGGCGCATCGTCACATCTCCAGGTTTTTCAGTGTGGCGACATCCTTGGCGAAGCCCTCCCGCTCCGCCCGGGGCATGGGGATCATCCCCTTGTCGGCCAGGTAGCCATCGTCACCCCAAGCCTTCTCGGAGGTGAACTCCTCCAGGTACCCTTCGAGGCCCGGGATCTTTCCGACATGGGCCTTCTTCACGTAGAAGAAGAGGGGGCGCGAGACCGGATAGGTGCCTTCGGCGATGGCATCGAACTCCGGCACGACACCATCGACCACCGAGCCCTGCACCTTGTCGGCGTTCTGCTCCAGAAAGCTGTAGCCGAAGATGCCGAGCGCATCCGGGTTCGACTCCAGCTTCTGCACGATCAGGTTGTCGTTCTCGCCAGCCTCGATGAAGGCCCCATCCTCGCGAATGGTGTGGCAGAGCGCCTTATAGGCCTTTTTGTCCTGCTTCTTCATCGCCTTGATCCAGTCGATCTTCTTGCAGCCGCCCTCCATCGCCAGCTCGACGAAGGCGTCGCGGGTGCCGGAGGTGGGGGGTGGACCCAGCACCTCGATCTTGATGGCCGGAAGCGCGGGATTGACCTCCTGCCACGTCTGGTAGGGGTTCTCCATCAGCTCGCCCTCCCTGGAGCCCGGGACCCGGGCGGCAAGGGCCAAGAACAGATCCTTGCGGCTCACCTCGAAGCGGGGCGCCTTTACGGAGTTGGCCACGACGATCCCGTCATAGCCGATCTTCACCTCGACGATCCCGGCGACCCCGTTTTTGGCGCAACCATCAACCTCGGACTGCTTGATCCGGCGCGAGGAGTTGGTGATATCCGGGTGCTCGACGCCGACACCGGCGCAGAACAGCTTCAGACCGCCACCCGAACCGGTGGATTCGATCTTCGGCGTCTTGAAGGCGGTGCTCTTGCCGAAGCGCTCCGCGACCACGGTGGCGAAGGGGTAGACGGTGGAGGAGCCCACAATGGAGATGTAGTCCCGGGAGGCGGCGTCCGCCGCCCCCGCACCCGCCACCAGGGCCGCCGCTAATGCAATCTGCTTTTTCACGATAGAGTCTCCTGAATATATTGCGATTTGTGATCCAAATACCCGCATCCCGGTGAAACATGCGGTTCGGCAATTTGTCGGATGAGCGCCGCTTTTCGTTGGCAACGACGCTGGCCGACTGGCCGTTAACGATTGATGAGGATTATCGGGAGCCTTTGTTACAGGAGTGTTTGTCGAACGTGACAGTTACGTGACAGTATGAAAAGACATGGAGGAACCATTGAAATGGCAATTTATTTCAATGGGTTAAATGAGTATCGCGGGACGTGTTCCAGGGAGAAGGGGGTAGAGACCGGAGCTGTTCACCGGCACGAAAATGGCCGGGCCGGTCACTCGACGTAGTTTTCGCTGAAGCGGTAGCCTGCGCCACGCACCGTCTGGATGAAGCGCTCCACCCCGTGCGGCTCCAGTGCCTTGCGCAGACGCCGGATATGCACATCCACCGTGCGCTCCTCGATGAAGACGTTGGCCCCCCAGACGCGGTCGAGCAGGCGCGACCGGCTGTAGACCTTGTTCTGGTGGGTCATGAAGAAGTGCAGCAGGCGAAACTCGGTCGGTCCCAGCTCCACCGTCTGGCTGCCGACGTTGACGATGTGCGAGGCCGGGTCCAGCTCCAGCTGCCCGGTGGTGACCTTCTCCTCGGTGGCGTGGGGGGCGACACGGCGCAGGATCACCTTGATGCGCGCGGCCAGCTCGCGGGGCGAGAAGGGTTTGGTGACGTAGTCCTCCGCCCCGCACTCCAGGCCCCGCACCTTGTCATCCTCCTCTCCCCGGGCGGTGAGCAGTACCACCGGTATATCCCGTGTGAGCCCGTCCTGCTTGAGCTGGCGGATCAACTCCACGCCGCTCATCCCCGGCAGCATCCAGTCCATCAGGATCATGTCCGGCACCGACTCCGCCAGGCAGGCCCTAGCCTGCTCGGCATCCGCGGCCTCCAGGGTCTCGTAATCGTTCTGCCGCAGCACGAAGCCGATCATGTCGCGCACGGCGGGGTCGTCCTCGACGATCAGTATCTTGGCGGGCATCGCGCTTCGATCCGTTCAGCATCCATCATCATCGGCGTATTAAAGCGCCCATTGGTTACGATTTGATGACATCGTGACGGACAGGCGCGGCGCGTTCCCACCCACAGGCAGGCAGGGCCCCCAGGCTACCAGCGAAACAGCACCCACTGTGGGACGGAGAGCGAGCGCGGAGAATCCTCGATCTGATCCAGTTGCCCGTCGCCGTCGCTATCCACCAGATAGTAGGGGAGACCGGAACGGGGGGTCACCTTGACCATATAGACCCGGCCGTTGACGCTGTACTGCTCGATGGTCCCCTTCTTCGACTCGCGGATGGTCACCTCGGGCTCCAGGACCTCGCCGCTTTCGATCTGGGGAGGAAGATCCGGAGGCTCCGGCACCGGAGCCTGCTGCGCGTGAGCGCTGAAGCCGGTGGCCAGGGCCAGAATCAATCCAACGGTGAGCTGTGTTCTTTTCATGGGGTGAATCCTCTGCGTCTCAATCCCTGAACTAAAGTACCTGAACTAAAGTATACACCTGGATCCGTGCAGCTTGGCAAAGGCGCGCTTCCTCCGGCCCCGGGCGCACCACGACAGAACATCCGGCCCGGTGCGACGATGGAGCATGCGCGGATCAGAGTTCCAGCATGATCTCGCGCTCGGCGGTGGAGGGTTCGAACCCACGTGCCTCGTAGTGCGCGAAGATCGCCTCGACCACCTCCTTCGGATCGTCGCAGACGTACATCAGATCGAGGTCCTCGGGGTCGATGGTCTCCTCCCGGCACAGGGTTCCCCTGAACCACTCCAGCAGCCCGGACCAGAAGCGGCTGTTGACCAGCACAATGGGAATCCGGCGTGATTTCCCGGTCTGCACCAGGGTCAGGATCTCGGCCAGCTCGTCGAGGGTGCCGAAACCGCCCGGCATCACCACATAGGCCGAGGCATATTTGACGAACATCACCTTGCGGGAGAAGAAGTGCCGGAAATCGAGGGCGATGTCCTGGTACTCGTTGGCGGTCTGCTCATGGGGCAGCTGGATATTGAGGCCGATGCTGGGGGATTTGCCGAAATAGCCCCCCTTGTTGACCGCCTCCATGATCCCCGGCCCGCCCCCACTGATGACGGCGAAGCCGCTGTCGGAGAGCAGGCGCGCGATCTGCTCCGCCTTCTGGTAATCCTCGCGATCCCGGGGGGTGCGGGCGGAACCGAAGATGCTCACCGCGGGCCAGATCGGAGCCAGGCGCTCGAACCCCTCGACAAACTCGGCCATGATCTGAAACACCTTCCAGGATTCACGGGTGAGCTGACCGCTCTGGGAAATATCGTCATAACTCTCGCCGCTGGATATCTCTGTCATCTTGTTATCCAGGGCGAAATCGCCCTAAACAGAAACCCCACCCAGAAACATAAAGATACTATCTAATACTGGACAACCTCCCCCACTTCGGGTAAAAAGAGCCTTTCAAACCGAAGGACGAAAGGCAATTTGAAC
>PQCP01000168.1 GCA_003062205.1 Candidatus Sedimenticola endophacoides | reverse complement strand
CGGTTCTTGGGTAGACTTGGACATGGGGCGACCTCGTTTAGCTTCACCGAAGCGTTTTTGGCGAAATACCAATTATATCAATTGGTTGAACGAGGTGCGCCCTTTTTTATGAATAATTCGGGTTAGGGACAGCACAGGCAGTCGAATTAGGTTCCGGTGGTCAGGCCAGTGGCCTGAGTCACACAAGGGAGCGGTCGTCTTAAGGGGGATGCATGGTCCGAAAAACATCGCTGGCATTGGTTCTCGCACTGGGCATTGCACCGCTGAGTGCCAAGGCGTTGGGGCTAGGGGATATCCAGCTCAATTCTGGACTCAATCAATATCTGAGCGCCGATATCGAACTGCTGTCGGTCGGCACAGACGATATCAATGATATCAAGGTCAAGCTCGCCTCTCCTGAGGCCTTCGAGCGGGCCGGGGTTGATCGTACCTTCCTGCTGAGCAAATTGCGCTTCAAGCCTCAGCAGACCCCCCAGGGGGGCAGCAAGATCCGCATCACCAGCGGCGATCCGATTCGCGAACCCTTCCTCAATTTCCTCATTGAGGTGAACTGGCCCAAGGGGCGTCTGGTGCGTGAATACACCGTACTGCTCGATCCGCCGGTGACGCTCCAGCGGCATCCCGCGCCGGTACGGACCCCTACCGCCGGGGCGGTGGCGCGCCAAGGTGAAGGCGGAGGCGGGGAGTCCGCCTCTTCAGCGGTCGATCTATCCTGGGCCGAGCAGGCATCGACCAGCCCCGGTCAGTATGGTCCGACCCGGAAGAACGATACCCTGTGGAGCATCGCGCGCGAGACCCGCGCCCCGGGCATTACCATGGAACAGGCGATGATGTCTGTGTTCAGGGCCAATCCGGGTGCCTTTATAGGCGATAATATCAATCGTCTGAAGATCGGTGAAATCCTGCGGGTACCGAGTGCGGAAGAGACGGCCGCCATGAGTGTCGGAGAGGCGCGCAAGGCCTATCGCGCCGAGCAGGCACGGTGGCAGGCGGACAGTGCGGCGGGCACCGGCACCAACGTCTCCGAGCCGGTATCATCCACAGCGCCCACCGGTGGCGCCGAGGCGCTGCCGGAGGCGGAGCTCAAGATTGCCGCAGCGCGTCCCGAAGGTGGCGGCGAGGCGGGGCCCAGCGAAGGGGGCGGTGATACAACCAAGGCATTACAGGATTTGCGCCAAGACCTGCTTCTGGCAGAGGAGGAGAAGGCGAGTGCCCAGCAGGAGAGCGGTGAGCTCAAATCCCGGTTGAATGATCTCGAATCCCAGGTTCAGGATCTACAACGGCTGCTAGATCTCAAGAGTGAGCAGCTTAATCGGCTGCAGGAGGCGCGGGCCCTGGCGGAGGCTGGAGTGGAACAGAGTGCGCAGACACCTGTCGCAGCCCCGCCCGTACCGGAGCAGGGAGGTGCCGAAGAGGCGCAGCCCCCGGCGCCGGAACCGGTTTTGGAGCCGGAGCCTGTCCAGACCCCTGAAGCCGGGGTTGCGGTACAGCCCGAAGAACCGAAACCGGCCGTGGAGCCTGCGCCGGCCCCGATGGCCAAGGCGCCACGGCCCGAACCTGAAAAGGGCTTGCTGGACCTGTTGCTGAACGATCCCAAGATGCTGACTGTCGGCGGCGTTGCGGTTGTCGTCGTGTTGGCGCTGGTTTGGTTGCTGATGCGCCGGCGCAACGCCTCTTCCGCGGCGGAAGGGTTTCAGGAGAGCATCCTGGTCAATACGATCGACGATACCGACTCCGAGCAGGTCACCGATCTGTCGCAACAGGATGAAGAGGCGATGGAGGAGGAGACCTCCTTCCTCAGTGATTTTTCCCCGAATGACATCGATGCCCTGCAAGACGAGACCGGAGAGGTGGATCCACTGGCAGAGGCGGACGTTTATATCGCTTATGGACGCTACCAGCAGGCCGAAGAGCTGATCGGGCAGGCGTTGGCCAAACATCCCGAACGCTCCGAGCTCAAGTTCAAGCTGTTCGACATCCTGCACGCCACCAAGGAGAAGGATAAATTCGTCGCCTTGGCAGAAGAGTGCTCGCGCGACGGCACTGCCGACAGGGAGCCGGAGGCATGGAGCAGGGTGATGTCGATGGGCGCGCATCTGGCGGCCACGCACCAGCTGTTCGCCGGTGCACAGCCTCTGGAAGAGGAGTCGGTGGATGCGGACAGTGAGTTCGATATCAGTGAACTGACACGCGCAATCGACCTCGAAGATGATGCACAGACCCTCTCGGGCGGGCAGGAAGCAGACCCGATGACGGATTCAACCGGAGCGGGTGGTGACGACCTCACCCTCGGTTCCCTCGATCTGGATGACATGAGCGACCTAGAACAGTCGGTCGATGAGGATTCCGATGAGATCGATCTGGGGATCGATCTGGACTTCGATGGCGATGATGAGCAGGACGATGCGGGCGATGATGACGCGACCGATGGCGAATCCTTCCTGCCGGGGGAGGGTGATGATTTCGATCTTGGTCTCGAGCTCGAAGAAGAGGACACCGAGGAGATTGCGGTCAGGGATACAGCGGATGAGATCTCCCCGCTGGATGACGCCGTGCCAGGACTGGAGTTGGACGGCCTCAATCTGGATGATGACTCCGCCATGCTGGGCGATATCGGTTTGGAAGAAGTCGATATCGGCGGGATGGACCTCGGCGAGAATGAAGCCGGGGTGGACGGTGATGACCTGTTCACCATAGAGGACACCCTGGAGTCGGCACCCCTTGACGAATCGGGGCAGGGGCTTGGCGACGAGACTGTTCTCGAACTGCCCGGCGATGATGATACGGATCTGGCACTTCCTGACGGGGACTCGGAGGCCTTTGACCTTGATGAGGAGGCGCTCGATCTCGGAGAGGAGATGGAGGATGATACCCTCGGCGGCCTCCTCGAGGGTGGTGACGAGGATGAGGTGAACACCAAGCTCGATCTGGCGCGTGCCTATATCGACCTGGGTGATGCCGAGGGGGCTCGCGAGATCCTCAACGAGGCCCTCGACGAGGGGAACGATCAGCAGAAGGAGGAGGCACAGCGCCTGCTCGAAGAGCTGGGCTGACCCCGGCGACAGGCCCGTCGAAAGGCGCACTCCGGTGCGCCTTTCCGCTTTGCGGCCGCGATGGCGTTTGCGGGGAGTGGTCCGGCACACCACAGGCGTCGCCCTCGGGCGGGTGCGGTGGCCGATGTCCGATCCTTCATGAAAACCCGAGGTTCAGCGATGCGGCTTGCAATGGGCGTCGAGTATGACGGCGCCGGTTATCACGGATGGCAGACCCAGGGTGATGTGCCGACGGTACAGGAGACCCTTGAGGCGGCCCTGTCCAAGGTGGCCGACCACCCGGTCAGGGTACAGTGCGCCGGGCGCACCGACACCGGCGTGCACGGTCTCGGCCAGGTGATTCACTTCGACACCGAGGCCCGGCGCTCGGAGCGCAGCTGGCTTCTCGGCACCAACGTCAACCTGCCTCTGGATATCAGCATCAACTGGGTCAAACCGGTGCCGGAGGATTTTCACGCCCGGTTTTCCGCCCTCGACCGCCGCTATCGCTACGTCATACTCAACCGCCCGACCCGCTCGGCGATCTGGCGCCAGCGCGCGGTGTGGATCCACCACCCCCTGGATGTGTCGCGCATGCGCCAGGCGGCGCGGTACCTGCTCGGCACCCACGACTTCTCCTCATACCGGGCCATCGGCTGTCAGGCCAAGAGCCCGGTGCGCACCGTTACCGAACTGGCGCTGGAGCGCGTGGGCGACCGGATCACCATCGATATTTCGGCCAACGCCTTCCTGCACCACATGGTGCGCAACATCGCCGGAGTGCTGATCGCCATCGGCAAGGGGGAGCGCTCAAGCGACTGGGCGCGGCAGGTGCTGGAGCACCGCGACCGCACGCTGGGCGGCGTCACTGCCCCTCCCCAGGGCCTGTTCCTGGTCGGGGTCGGCTACCCCGAGGTCTACGGTCTGCCGCCGAACCCGTGTCTCTGACTGTGCGGTGGATACGCGGGGGCGAGGTGCCGCTCCCGGCGCTTTGGCCGGCCTCCGGTTGCGCTGAAAAGCCACCGGGCGCTTTTCCAGGCGGGGGCGATAGGGTATCGTTAACCGCCCTATGAGAACCCGTGTTAAAATCTGCGGAATCACCCGTCCCGAGGATGCGCGCGAGGCGGTGCGGCAGGGCGCCGATGCCATCGGCCTAGTCTTCTACCCTCCAAGCCCCCGGGCCGTCTCCATCGAGCAGGCACAGCGGATCTCCGCCGTCCTGCCCCCCTTCGTGACCCTGGTGGGGCTGTTCGTCAACGAGCCCGAGGCGGGGGTGCGGGGGGTGCTGGCGCGGGTGCCCGTCGGCCTGTTGCAGTTTCATGGCGAGGAACCGCCGGAGCGCTGCCGCATCTACGGGCGACCCTACATGAAGGCCCTGCGCATGCGCGCCGGCATCGACCTGTATCAGTACCGGGAAGAGTATGCCGACGCGGCCGGACTGCTGCTCGACAGCTATCGCAAGGGGGTGCCCGGCGGCACGGGCGAGTCCTTCGACTGGCAGCGCATTCCGCGTGATCTGGCCGGTGGGATCGTGCTCGCCGGTGGGCTCGACGCAGAGAATGTGGAGCGGGCGATCCGCGCCGTCCACCCCTACGCGGTGGATGTCAGCGGCGGTGTCGAGCGGGAAAAGGGGGTCAAGGACCCCGATAAGATCGTGGCGTTTATGCGAGGAGTTCAGCGTGCCAACCAATGACCAGATTCGTTTTTCCGAGATGCCCGATGCGCACGGGCATTTCGGCCCCTACGGCGGCATGTTCGTCGCCGAAACCCTGATGGAACCCCTGGACGAACTGCGCCAGGCCTACGAGAAATACCTGGGTGACGAGGTCTTCCTGACCGAGCTGGACGCCGATCTGGCCCACTATGTTGGCCGTCCCTCGCCGGTCTACCACGCCGAGCGCCTGAGCCGCGAGATCGGCGGCGCCCAGATCTACCTAAAGCGCGAGGATCTCAATCATACCGGTGCCCACAAGGTCAACAACACCATCGGTCAGGCACTGCTCGCCAAGCGCATGGGCAAGACCCGGATCATCGCCGAGACCGGGGCCGGGCAGCACGGCGTGGCCACCGCCACCGTGGCCGCGCGCCTGGGGCTGGAGTGCGTCGTCTACATGGGTTCGGTCGATATGGCGCGCCAGGAGGCCAACGTCTATCGCATGCGCCTGCTCGGGGCCCGGGTGGTCGGCGTCACCTCCGGCTCCAAGACCCTCAAGGATGCCCTCAACGAGGCGATGCGCGACTGGGTCACCAATATCGACGACACCTTCTACATTATCGGCACCGTGGCCGGGCCGCACCCCTATCCGGCGATGGTGCGCGACTTCCAGGCGGTGATCGGCCGCGAGGCACGCCAGCAGATGCAGCACCAGGCCGGGGGCCTGCCCGATGCCCTGGTGGCCTGCGTGGGTGGGGGATCCAACGCTATCGGCCTCTTCTATCCCTTCCTCGATGACCGCGAAGTGGCCATCTACGGCGTCGAGGCAGCGGGCAGCGGACTGGAGACCGGCAGCCATGCCGCCCCCCTGTGCGCCGGCAGGCCCGGGGTGCTGCACGGCAACCGCACCTACCTGATGGAGGACGAAAACGGCCAGATCATCGAGACCCACTCGGTCTCCGCCGGGCTCGACTATCCCGGGGTCGGACCGGAACACGCCTGGCTCAAGGATGTGGGGCGTGCCCGCTACGTGGCGGTGACCGACGACGAGGCACTGGCCGCCTTCCATACCCTGACCCGCACCGAAGGGATCATCCCGGCTCTGGAGTCGAGCCACGCCCTGGCCTACGCCTTCAAGCTGGCGCCCACCATGGCCCGGGAGCAGAGCATCCTGGTCAACCTCTCGGGCCGGGGCGACAAGGACATGCACACCGTCGCCGCAATCGAGGGGATCGAGATATGAGCCGTATCAGCCGCCGCTTCGCCGCCCTTCGGGAGCAAAACCGCACCGCCCTGATCCCCTATGTCACGGCGGGCGACCCCAACCCCGGCATCACCGTGGGGCTGATGCACGCCATGGTCGAGGCCGGTGCCGACATCATTGAACTGGGCGTGCCCTTCTCCGATCCTATGGCTGACGGCCCGGTGATCCAGCGCGCCAGCGAGCGGGCCCTGGCGCACAACGTCAGTCTGCGGGACGTGCTCTCCATGGTGCGGGAATTCCGTGCCGGAGATGACGACACCCCGGTCATCCTCATGGGCTACCTCAACCCGGTGGAGATCATGGGCTATCCGGCGTTCGCCGAGGCGGCGGCCGATGCCGGGGTCGACGGACTTCTGACCGTGGACATCCCGCCGGAGGAGGCGGGGGAGCTGCTTGCGGCCCTGCGGCCAAAGGACATCGATCCGATCTTTCTGCTCGCGCCCACCAGCAGTCCCGGGCGTATCCAGCGAATCTGCGACGCCGCCAGCGGTTTCGTTTATTATGTATCGGTCAAGGGCATCACCGGCTCCTCCAGCCTGGATGTGGAGGGGGTCGCCGCCAAGCTGGCCGAGGTGCGCCGGGCCACCGGACTGCCGATCGGCGTCGGCTTCGGGATCAAGGATCCGGACAGTGCCAGGGCCGTGGCGCGGATTGCCGACGCTGTGATCGTCGGCAGCGCACTGGTCAATCGAATTGAACGGCTCGCCGACGAGCCGGAGGCGATCGCCCCGGCGCTGGCGGGGCAGCTGGCAGCCATGCGCCTGGCGATGGACCAGGGGTGAGGCCACCCGACAGGGTCGAGGGCCGGGCAGGGTGCCGCAGGAATACCACTACAGGGCGGAGAGCGGGCCATGCGGCTCCGCCGCCATAGCGAAGACAGGATTTGAACCATGAGCTGGTTTGAGAAATTGATGCCCACCCGCATCCGCACCGAGGGTGGGAGCAAGCGCACCGTCCCCGAAGGGCTGTGGGCCAAGTGTCCAGGCTGCGGGGCGATCCTCTACCGCGCCGAACTGGAGCGTAACCAGGACGTCTGTCCCAAGTGCGACTACCACAACCGCATCGGCGCCCGGCGCCGCCTGGATATCTTCCTCGATCCCGACAACCGGGAGGAGATCGGCGAAACCCTCGCCCCCATCGATCCGCTCAAATTCAAGGACAGCAAGAAGTACAAGGACCGGGTGAGCCAGGCCCAGAAACAGACCGGCGAACGGGACGCGCTGATCGTCATGCGCGGACAACTCAAGGGGCTGGATGTGGTCTCTGCGGCCTTCGAGTTCGGTTTCATGGGCGGCTCCATGGGCTCCGTGGTGGGTGAGCGCTTCGTGCAGGGGGCCAATGTCGCACTGGAGCGTGCGATCCCCTACATCTGCTTCTCGGCCAGCGGCGGGGCGCGTATGCAGGAGTCGCTCTTCTCCCTGATGCAGATGGCCAAGACCAGCGCGGTGCTCAACCGGATGTCCAAGCGCGGCATCCCCTTCATCTCGGTGCTCACCGATCCCACCATGGGCGGCGTCTCCGCCAGCTTCGCCATGCTCGGTGATCTCAACGTGGCCGAGCCCAAGGCCCTGATCGGTTTCGCCGGTCCCCGGGTGATCGAACAGACGGTGCGCGAAAAGCTCCCCGAGGGCTTCCAGCGCAGTGAGTTCCTGCTCGACCACGGCGCGGTGGACATGATTGTCGATCGCCGCCAGATGCGCGACCGGCTGGCCAGCGCCCTGAGCATCCTCACCCACCAGGCCTGTCCCTGACCCGCACCCCGCGCCAGGCGGAGGGGCGCCGGCACGGGGCGCTCGCCCCCGTGTGGATTGACGGACAACGAGAGAATGCGATTCGATACCCTGGATGAATGGCTCGACTGGCAGTCGGGCCTGCACCCCAGCGCCATCGACCTGGGGCTGGAGCGCGTCGCCTCGGTCTGGCGGCGGCTCCATCCCACCCCCTTCCCCTGCCCGGTGATCAGCGTTGCCGGGACCAACGGCAAGGGCTCCTGTGTCGCCTTTGCCGAGGCGATCCTCAGTGCCGCCGGCTACCGCGTCGGCAGCTACACCTCGCCCCATCTGCGGCGCTACAACGAGCGCATCCGCGTGGCGCGCGAGGAGGTGGACGACGCGCGCATCTGCCGCGCCTTCGAGCGTATCGACCAGGCCCGGGGCGCGACCTCGCTCACCTACTTTGAGTTCGGCACCCTGGCCGCGCTGGATATCTTCGCCGCTGCGGGGCTCGACGCCGTGGTGCTGGAGGTGGGACTGGGCGGCCGCCTCGACGCGGTCAACATCATCGATGCCGATGTGGCCCTGATCACCACCGTGGATCTCGACCACGTGGAGTGGCTCGGTGCCACCCGCGAGGAGATCGGCCGCGAGAAGGCGGGGATCATGCGCCCCGGGGCGCCGGTGGTGTTCGCCACTGGCGATCCACCACGATCGGTCAGGGAGCAGGCGCGGCGCCTGGGGGCGCCCCTGCTGGTCTCCGGCGAGGCGTTCGGGTACCGCGCCACCGAGCAAGGCTGGGAGTGGCGCGCCGGTGAGCGGGTGCGCCGCTCCCTGCCGATTCCCCAACTGCGCGGCGCCCACCAACTGGACAACGCCGCCGCCGTGCTGATGGCCCTGGAGAGCATCGGCCACCGGTTGCCGGTGGATCAGCAGGCGGTGCGCACCGGGTTGCAGGACCTGCGCCTGCGCGGACGCTTCGAAATCGTGGAGCGCTCGCCGCTGGTGATCCTCGATGTGGCGCACAACGTCGAAGCGGCCCGTTTGCTGCGGGACAACCTGCGCCGGATGTACTCACCCGGCCCCACCGTAGCCGTGTTCGCCATGCTCGGCGACAAGGATCTGCCGGGGGTGGCGCGCCTGCTCGCGCCGCTGATTGACCACTGGTACGCCGCCCCCCTGCAGGGCGCGCGCAGCCTGCCGGTGGCGCGCCTGCTCGAAGGGCTGAGCGCAGCCGGCGTCGACCCCGCCCAACAGAGCGGCTGTCCCTCCCTGGCCGGTGCCCTGGAGGCCGCGCGCACCGCTGCGGGCGAGGAGGGCAGGGTGGTCGTATTCGGCTCGTTTTATACCGTCGGCGGGGTGCTGGAGCTGTTATAATCCCGGTTTTCCATCGGTGCCGGGTCACCCTGGGTGACGCCGCGTCGGCCAACACAGAGGTGATGAGGCATGGAAGAGCACATGAAGAAGCGACTGATCGGCGCCACCGTCCTGGTCTCGCTGGCCGTGATCTTCGTCCCCATGCTGCTGCAGCCCGACCCGGTGATCGAGACCGGCATCACCGAGAGCAACATCCCCCCGATGCCCGAGGGGCGCTTCTCCTCGCGCATAATCCCGATCGAGAACGAAACACCGGCCACCGGGGCGGCCGGCAGCGGGCAGGTCGAGCGTGATACGGCCGCCGCCCCCGCGCCGCCACCCCCCCCGCAGCCGCAACCCCAGCCCCAAGCCGAGCCCACCCCCAGCGCCTGGGTGATCCAGGCCGGCAGCTTCTCAAGCCAGGAGAACGCCGATACCCTGATGCAGGAGCTGCGCGCGGCCGGTTACCCCGCCTTCGTTGATCCGGCCGAGATCGGCGGCAACACCCTGCACCGGGTACAGATCGGCCCCGAGGCGAGCCGCGGCAAGGCCGAAGAGATGTTGCGGCGGCTGCACGAGATCCTCTCGGCCAAGAAGCTGGAGGGGGCGCTCAGAAGCTATCCCTGATAGTGCTTCAGCATCGCCCCGCGCTTTGTTAGAATCCCCCCAACCACTCAGGGCAAACCACAGGCGCCACCTCGAATCATGAAGAGTCCCCATGACCTGGGTTGATTACGTCATCATCGGCATCCTCATCCTCTCCGCCCTCATCAGCCTGGTGCGCGGCTTCGTGCGCGAAGCGCTCTCCCTCGCCGCCTGGGTGGTCGCCTTCTGGGTCGCCTGGACCTTCTTCCGCGAACTGGCCACCCGGCTGGATTGGTTCACCGTCCCCTCGGTACGGCTCGGCGCCGCCTTCGCCATCCTGTTTATCGCCACACTCATGGTGGGGGCGCTGCTCAATTTTCTGATGGGGCAGCTGGTGGACAAGACGGGTCTGAGTGGCACCGACCGCCTGCTCGGCATGTTTTTCGGCGCGGCGCGCGGCGCGGTGCTGGTCGCTATACTGGTACTGTTGGCCGGGTTGACGCCCTTCCCCAACGATCCGTGGTGGACACAATCGCATCTGATCGGGTACTTCCAGGAACTGGCGATCTGGCTCAAGGAGCTGCTGCCCCCCGATATCGGTGAGCGATTCAACTTCACTTGATGGCGCGCTCCGGAGACAGGCGCCAACAACCTTCTGAGGTGGTTTGAGAATGTGCGGCATTGTCGGTATTTTTGGATACGGTCCGGTTAACCAGGCGCTTTATGACGCACTCCTGGTGCTGCAGCACCGGGGCCAGGACGCGGCGGGAATCGTCACCCTCGAGGGCAGAAAGCTTCATCTACGCAAGGACAACGGGCTGGCGCGTGACGTATTCCGCACCCGGCACATGATCGATTTGCGAGGCAACATGGGCATCGGCCATGTCCGCTACCCCACCGCGGGCTGCTCCTCCTCCGCGGAGGCACAGCCCTTCTACGTAAACTCCCCCTTCGGCATCACCCTGGCCCACAACGGTAGCCTCACCAACGCCGAGGAGCTGAAAGAGGATCTCTACCGCGCCGACCGCCGGCACATCAATACCTCCTCGGACTCCGAGATCCTGCTCAACGTGCTGGCCCATGAACTGCAGGCCCAGGGCAAGTTCCATATCACCGAACACGATGTGTTCAGCGCCGTGGTCGCCGTGCACAAGCGCTGCCGTGGGGGTTACGCCGCGGTGGCTATGATCAACGGCTACGGGGTGCTCGCCTTCCGGGACCCCCACGGTATCCGTCCGGTCTGTTTCGGCAGGCGCGAGACCCCCCGGGGAGTCGAATACATGGTCGCCTCTGAAAGCGTGGCCCTCGATGCCCAGGAGTTCGAGCGGATGCGTGACCTGGCCCCGGGCGAGGCCCTGTTTATCGACATGCAGGGACGGTTGCACACTTACCAGTGCGCCACCGCCGCCTCCCATACCCCCTGCATCTTCGAGTTCGTCTATTTCGCCCGCCCCGACTCCATCATCGACAACATCTTCGTGCACAAGGCGCGCTCACGCATGGGCTCCAGGCTGGCCAGGAAGATCCGGCGCGTGTGGCCCGATCACGACATCGACGTGGTGATCCCGATCCCCGACACTAGCCGTACCGCCGCCCTGGCCCTGGCCAACAGCCTTGAGGTGAAGTACGCCGAGGGCTTCATCAAAAACCGCTACATCGGTCGCACCTTCATCATGCCGGGGCAACAGGTGCGCAAGAAATCGGTCAAACAGAAGCTCAACCCCATCGACTCCGAGTTCAAGGACAAGAACGTACTGCTGGTGGATGACTCCATCGTGCGCGGCACCACCTCACGGCAGATCGTGCAGATGGCCCGCGAGGCGGGGGCAAGCAAGGTCTACTTCGCCTCCGCCGCACCCCCGGTGCGCCACCCCAACGTCTATGGCATCGACATGCCGGCGGCCAGTGAGCTGGTGGCCCACGGGCGCAGTGAACGCGAGGTGCAGGAGTGGATTGGCGCCGACCGCCTCATCTTTCAGGACCTGCACGACCTGATTGATGCCGTGGTCAAGCGCGACAAATCCGACGTTACCGCCTTCGACACATCGGTGTTCGATGGTCACTACGTCACCGGCGACGTCAATAACAAGTATCTGGAGCAGCTCGAACTGCTGCGCTGCGACACCGCCAAGCAGGAGCGCGACAGCACTGACAGCACACTGGTCGGCATCCACAACAATACCTGAGCGCGTCTCCACCGCCCAGGGCGAAATCGCCCTAAACAGAAACTCCACACAGAAACATAAAGGGAACCTCTATCAATCCGTTTTCCACCGCCCTATGAGCACCAAGATTGCAACTCGTGCGCAAACCATCGGTAAATCGGCCTTCTCGATGCCTATCAGTGCCTCAAAAAGCGATTATGTGCCGTC
>PQCP01000167.1 GCA_003062205.1 Candidatus Sedimenticola endophacoides | reverse complement strand
ATGTGCGGGACGGAGTCGTGATGAGCGCAGGACGGTCGGGGCAGTAACGGCTGTCGCGTTGGCGAGTCGATTTTGGGGACTGGGATGTCCCAAAATCTTTCACGAGGTAGCGACACTCTTGTTTTTTTGGCCATGCTCGATCCGTTTCGGTTGATTGCGCGCCTGGGTTCCGCGCCGCCCGGTGTGCGGCGAGGTGCTCCCCTATTCTTTGCGTTCGGCCCCCGGACCCCGATCTTTAGCCGAGATCGTTCGCCCGGTGAATCAAATGATCAGGAGGCGCGGCAGTCACCCCATCGCCTGCGCCGTCAACCGCTCGTTGGCCGGGCGGCCGCGAAACTCCGGGGGGGTATCGCGGTCTGGCGCGGGGAGGCGATCCCGAAAGCATGCCAGTCCGGAAGGGGAAAGTACAACACTGGCAGCGCAGATCCCCGCCTGTCAGTGCGCACGATCCGGCCGCGCGGCCTGAGACATCTCCCCGCGCGCTGTTCAGAACTCACCTGCGCAATGGTAAACTCTGCCCAGTTCGTATTATTCAGAGGTAAACATGGCTGGACATAGCAAGTGGGCCAATATCAAACATAAGAAGGCCGCCAACGACAAGAAACGGGGAAAGATCTGGACCAAGCTGCTGCGCGAGGTGACGGTGGCGGCCAAGGAGGGGGGTGGTGACATCTCCACCAATCCCCGGTTGCGCCTGGCGATGGACAAGGCCAACGCCGGCAACGTGCCCAAGGATACCATCAAACGCGCCGCCGAGCGCGGGGCCGGTGGCGGCGACGGCGACAGCTACGACGAGCTGCGCTACGAGGGCTATGGCCCGGGGGGCGTGGCGGTGATCGTCGACTGCATGACCGACAACCGCAACCGCACCGCCTCCGAGGTGCGCCACGCCTTCTCCAAGGCGGGGGGCAATCTCGGCACCGATGGCTCCGTGGCGTACCTGTTCAGCAAGCAGGGCATCATCAGCTTCGCGCCCGGGGCCGACGAGGATGCCGTCATGGAGGCCGCCCTGGAGGCCGGGGCCGAGGATGTGGTGCTTAACGACGACACCTCGCTGGACGTGCTGACCGCCCCCGAGGATTTCGAGACGGTGAAGGAGGCCATCGAGGGCGCGGGGCTGGTCTCGGACAACGCCGAGGTGACCTACAGCGCCTCCACCCTGACCGTCCTCGACGACGAGACCGCCGAGAAGCTGCTGCGCCTGGTCGACGTGCTGGAGGACCTGGACGACGTGCAGGAGGTCTACACCAATGCCGACATCTCCGACGAGGTGATGGAGCGGCTCGATTAGGGCGCGGGACGGGGAGCCGCGATGGAGCCAGGTGAGCGCTAGCAACGACCAGATGCGCCTGATCCTTGGGATTGACCCCGGGTCGGTGGTGACCGGCTATGGCATCATCGAGAGCAACGGCATCCGCAGCAGCCATGTCGCGAGTGGCACGATCCGGGTCGCGGGGGAGGATTTCCCGCGCCGCCTGGGCGATATCTTCACCCGCATCGGCGAGGTGGTGGAGCGTTACCGGCCGGTGGAGATGGCCATCGAGCAGGTGTTCGTGAACAAGAACGTGCAGTCCGCCCTGAAGCTGGGCCAGGCCCGGGGGGCGGCGATCTGCGCCTGCGTGGTGGCCGGTCTGCCGGTGGCCGAGTACACGCCGCGCATGATCAAGCAGGCGGTGGTCGGCCACGGCAACGCCGGCAAGGAGCAGGTGCAGCAGATGGTGCGGCATCTCCTCAAGCTGGAACATCAACTGGCGGCGGACGAGTCCGACGCCCTGGCGGTGGCCCTCGGCCACGCCCATACCAGGAGTACGTTGCAGGCCCTGCAGCGCTCCGGAGGCAGGCGCAGGTGATAGGAAGATTACGCGGGGA
Source organism: Candidatus Sedimenticola endophacoides (assembly GCA_003062205.1). Classification (GTDB taxonomy): domain Bacteria; phylum Pseudomonadota; class Gammaproteobacteria; order Chromatiales; family Chromatiaceae; genus Sedimenticola_A; species Sedimenticola_A endophacoides. The sequence continues at coordinate 10,339 of PQCP01000167.1, read as the reverse complement.
GGTGGTCTATCGGCAGCCGCCCCATCTGATGCTCGAGGTCAACGGCGTCGGCTACGAGCTGGAGGCCCCCATGAGCACCTTCTACGACCTGCCGACACAGGGGGGGGAGGTGGTGCTCTACACCCACCTGGCGATCCGTGACGACGCCCATGTGCTCTACGGTTTCAACAGCGACGCCGAGCGCGGCCTGTTCCGCTCCCTGCTCAAGGTGAGCGGCGTCGGCGCGAAGATGGCCCTGGCGATCCTCTCGGGGATGAGCGCCGGGGAGTTCGCCCGCTGCGTGCAGGCGCGCGACAGCGCGGCGTTGGTGCGGCTGCCGGGGATCGGCAAGAAGACCGCCGAGCGTCTGATCGTCGAGATGGGTGACCGCCTGGAGCGGTTGCAGCTGCCGGTGGGCGGGGCGGCGCCCGCCTCCCACGCCGGTGCCGGGCCTGCGCATGATCCGGTTTCGGACGCCATCGGGGCGCTGGAGGCGTTGGGCTACAAGCCGGCGGAGGCGCTCCGAATGGTAAAGGCGGTGGAGGTCGAGGGGCGCGGCAGCGAGGAGCTGATCCGCGCCGCCCTGCAGGCGGCGCCGCCGCAGAGGAGCTGAGCGATGTCGGGACCGGAGAGAATCATCAGCGCCGAGGCGGGGGGGGAGGACGAGGCCCTGGACCGTGCCATCCGCCCCCGGCGGCTGCAGGACTACGTCGGTCAGCCAACCGTGCGCGAGCAGATGGAGATCTTCATCCATGCCGCGCGCGCGCGCGGCGAGGCGCTGGACCACGTCCTGATCTTCGGTCCGCCGGGGCTGGGCAAGACCACCCTGGCGCACATCATCGCCAACGAGATGGGGGTCACCCTGCGCCAGACCTCGGGGCCGGTGCTGGAGCGCCCCGGCGACCTGGCCGCCCTGCTGACCAACCTCGAACCGCACGATGTGCTGTTCGTCGATGAGATCCACCGCCTCAGCCCGGTGGTGGAGGAGGTGCTCTATCCGGCGATGGAGGACTACCAGCTCGACATCATGATCGGGGAAGGCCCGGCGGCGCGCTCCATCAAGCTCGACCTGCCCCCCTTCACCCTGGTTGGGGCCACCACCCGGGCGGGGCTGCTGACCTCGCCGCTGCGCGACCGTTTCGGCATCGTGCAGCGGCTGGAGTTCTATGCCACCGAGGATCTGACCCACATCGTGCAGCGCTCCTCCGGGATACTCAATATCGAGGCGGACCGCGCGGGCGCCCGGGAGATCGCCTGCCGCTCCCGGGGCACGCCGCGCATCGCCAACCGCCTGTTGCGGCGGGTGCGAGACTACGCCCAGGTGCGCGCCGACGGCCGGGTCGACGCCGGGGTGGCGGACCAGGCACTGGGGATGCTCAAGGTCGACGCCAGCGGCTTCGATGTGATGGACCGCAAGCTCCTCTCCGCCATGATCGACAAGTTCGACGGCGGGCCGGTGGGGGTGGACAGCCTGGCGGCGGCCATCGGCGAGGAGCGCGGCACCATCGAGGATGTGATCGAGCCCTACCTGATCCAGCAGGGGTTCATGATGCGCACCCCCCGGGGGCGGGTGGCGACCCGCGCCGCCTATCTTCACTTCGGGCTGGCGCCGAAGCCGCATCCGGAGGCGCCGGGCGCAGGTGACCTGTTCGGGGGGCGGGATGCCTAACCCGGGCACCGCGCCGGGGCCCGGAACTCCGGAGCGCCCCGCCGAGCGGGCGCTCACGCTACCAGGGAGGCTATGGGTATAATGGGGGAATTTATCCTGCCGGTGCGTGTCTACTACGAGGACACCGACTCCGGCGGCGTGGTCTATTACGCCAACTATCTGAAGTTCATGGAGCGCGCCCGTACCGAATGGCTGCGCCGCCTGGGCTTTGAGCAGGACCGCCTGCGCGACGAGTCGGGTATCATGTTCGCGGTGAGCCGCGCCGAGGTTGAATACAGGAGCCCGGCCCGGTTCAACGACGCGCTGGAGGTCGGCGCCACGATAACCACCATGGGGAGAGCAAGCTTGCTGTTTCAGCACCAGATCCGAAGGGCCGGCGAGAGCCCGATTCTGTGCAGCGGCCGGGTGAAGGTCGCCTGCGTCGATGCCGCGCGGTTTCTCCCGGCCCCCATACCGCGGCAGATCATCGAGGCGCTCGGCGATGGAGAATGATCTCTCTTTTATCCACCTGATCGTCAGCGCTAGCCCGCTGGTGCAGTTGGTGATGGCGGCGCTGCTGCTTGCATCGGTCATCTCCTGGACCATGATCTTCGATCGGGCACGGGTGCTCAGCGGCGCGCGCAAGGCGGCGGAGCGCTTCGAGCAGCGCTTCTGGTCCGGCATCGATCTGGGCGAGCTCTACCGCGAGATCGACAAGGAGGAGGGCGAGGCCGCCGGCATGGCCAACATCTTCCACGCCGGCTTCCGCGAGTTTGCCCGCCTGAAGAAAAACCCCGAGATCGAACCGATGGCGGTGGTCGAGGGGGCGCGCCGCTCCATGAAGGTGGCCCTGAGCCGGGAGCTCGACGAGCTGGAGAACCACCTCTCGTTTCTCGCCACGGTCGGCTCCACCAGCCCCTACGTGGGCCTGTTCGGTACCGTGTGGGGCATCATGAATTCGTTTCGCGCCCTGGGCAATGTCAAGCAGGCGACCCTGTCGCTGGTGGCGCCGGGGATCGCCGAGGCGCTGATCGCCACCGCCATGGGGCTGTTCGCGGCGATCCCCGCGGTGGTGGCCTACAACCGCTACTCCAACGACCTGGAGCGGCTGAACGGGCGCTACGAGGATTTTCTCGACGAGTTCACCACCATCCTTCAGCGTCAGGCCCATATGTGAGGGCGGCGCCTTGAGGCAACAGAGACACAGCCGCCGGCCCATGGCCGAGATCAATGTCGTCCCCTACATCGACGTGATGCTGGTGCTGCTGGTGATCTTCATGATCACCGCCCCGCTGCTGACCCAGGGGGTACGGGTGGAGCTGCCCCGGGCGGACGCCGAGGCGCTCCCACCGGAGGCGGACGATCCGCTGGTGGTCTCGGTCAACCGCGGGGGAGAGTTCTTTATCGACGTGGGCGAGGGCAAGAACGAGCCGGTGGACGCCGAGACCCTGATGGTGCGGGTACAGGCGGTGCTCAAATACAAGCCCAAGACCCCGGTGATGGTGCGCGGCGATCGGGATGTGGACTATGGCCGGGTGATCGAGGCGATGGTGATGCTGCAGGCGGCGGGCGCGCCCGGTGTCGGGTTGATCACCGAGATCCCCGAGCGTTGAACGGGCGGATAGGCGGAAATCGTGCGTGACGTAATCAAGCGAAACCCGACGGCGGTGGTGATCGCCGTCGCCATGCATCTGGTGCTGATCGCCATCATGCTGGTGGGGGTCGACTGGCTCAAGAGCCCGGAGCGGAAGCGCCCCGGCGCCGATGTGGTGCAGGCCCGGGTGATCGACCCCGAGCGGGTCCAGGCCGAGGTGCGGAAGCTGCAACAGGCCGAGGAGGCCAAACAGCGCGAGGCCGACGCCGAGGCGCAGCGGCTGGAGCGGCTGAAGGCCGAGCAGGCGGCGGAGCAGCGGCGCCTGGACGACCTTCAGAAGCAGCGCGTCGCCGAGGAGAGGCGGCACAAGGAGGCGGAGACCAGGCGCATCGCCGAGGAGAGGCGGCACAAGGAGGCGGAGACCAGGCGCATCGCCGAGGAGAAGAAGCGACGGGAGAGCGAGGCCCGCAAGGTCGCCGAAGAGAAGCAGCGCCAGGAGGCCGAGGCCCGCAAGGCCGCCGAGGAGAAGAAGCGCGAGGAGGCGGAGGCCCGCAAGGTGGCCGAAGAGAAGCAGCGCAAGGCCGCCGAGGCCAAGCGGGCTGCCGAAGAGAAGAAACGCAAGGCGGCCGAGGCCAAGCGGGCCGCCGAGGAGCGGGCGCGCCAGGCCCGGGCGGCCCGCGAGGCGGAGATGCGCGCGGCGCTGGAGGCGGAGGAGGACGCCCGCGAGGTGGATCGCTACCGGGGGTTGATCCGGCAGTACATCGAGCGCAACTGGGTCCGCCCGGCCGGCATCGGCGAGGGTCTGAGCTGCACCCTGAGCGTGCGCTTGGCGCCCGGCGGCGCGGTGCTCGACGCCAGCGTGGTCAGGGGCAGCGGCAACGGCGCCTTCGACCGTTCGGCGCGGGCGGCGGTCTACAAGGCCGATCCCCTGCCGGTACCCTCGGGCGGGCTGTTCGAGTCGTTCCGCGGCATTGAGATCATCTTCGCCCCGGACCGCTAGCGGGCCGGGACAACAACCGACACCGGGCGGGCCGCCGCCGCGATGTGCAATAACCGGAGGAAAAGTAGAAGCGCCATGAAGAAGATACTGTTTGCCCTCCTGCTGTTTCTCCTGCAGGTTCCGGCCGCCCCGGCCCTGACCATCGAGATCACCCAGGGCGCCGAGGGCGCCCTGCCGATTGCCGTGGTGCCCTTTGCCTGGGACGGGGCCGGTGCGCCCCCTCCGGCGGAGGATATTGCCGCGATCGTACGCGACGACCTCCAGCGCAGCGGCCGCTTCAACCCGATGCCGGTGGCCGACATGCTGGCACGGCCCAGCGACGGCGCCCAGGTGGAGTTCCGCGATTGGAAGGCGCTCGGCATGGAGAGCCTGGCGGTCGGCCAGGTCCGGCCCAACGGCAGCGGCGGCTACCTGGTGCGCTTCCAGCTGTTCGACGTGTTCAAGGGCGAACAGCTGGCCGGCTACAACCTGACCACCACCGAGCGCGACCTGCGCTTCACCGCTCACACCATCGCCGATCTGATCTACGAGAAACTGACCGGCCAGCGCGGCGCCTTCGCCACCCGCATCGCCTATGTCACCTCCAGCCGGGCGGCGGGCGGCGACACCCTTACCCTCAAGGTCGCCGATGCCGACGGTCACAACCCCCAGGTGATCGTCACCTCCACCGAACCGCTGATGTCCCCCGCCTGGTCACCCGACGGCAGGAGCCTCGCCTATGTCTCGTTCGAAAAGCGCCAGGCCGCCATCTACGTGCAGGAGGTGTTCACCGGGCGGCGCGAAAAACTGGCCTCCTACAGCGGCATCAACGGCGCGCCCGCCTGGTCGCCAGACGGACGCAAACTGGCGCTCACCCTCTCCAAGGACGGCAGCCCCGACATCTACGTGCTGAACATCAACCGCAAGACCCTGACCCGGCTGACCACCCACTACGGCATCGATACCGAGCCCGCCTGGTCGCCCGACGGACAGGAGATCGTCTTCACCTCCGACCGCGGCGGCCGGCCCCAGATCTACAAGGTGCCGAGCTACGGCGGCAAGGTGAGCCGGGTCACCTTCGAGGGGGACTATAACGCGCGCGCCTCCTATGCGCCCGACGGCGGCCAGCTTACCCTGGTGACCCGCCAGGGCCGTGACTACCGCATCGGCCTGCTGGACCTCGCCTCGGGGGCGCTGCAGGTCCTGAGCGACGGCAGCCTCGACGAGTCTCCCAGTTTCGCGCCGAACGGCAGCATGGTAATTTACGCAACCAAGATCAACGGCAGGGGGGAGCTGGCGGCGATATCGGTCGACGGCAACGTCAAGCAGCGCTTGGCGCTGCAGGAGGGCGATGTTCGCGAACCCGTCTGGTCACCCTATACACGCAACAGGAGAAACCAATGAAAGCGACTCTTTTCAAGCTGGCCGGCGTACTGCTCACGGTACTCGCCCTGGGCGGCTGTTCCACCCTCGGCGGGGGCGCGGCCGATGAGCAGTCGGCGGACGGCGCGGCGGTCACCGATGCGGGAGGCGGCGAGGCGAGCACCAGCGGCCTGGATGCCGGCGGCGCCCTCACCATGCAGGCGCTGGAGAACCCCGACAGCCCGGTATACAACAAGGTGATCTATTTCGATTACGACATCAGCGAGATCCACCCCGATTACCGCGACACGGTACTGGCCCACGGCGCCCTGCTGGCTGCCAATCCCAGGACCACCGTGACCATCGAGGGACACTGCGACGAGCGCGGTTCGCGCGAATACAACATCGGTCTCGGCGAGCGCCGCGCCAACGCGGTCAAGAGCCTGCTGCTCTCCCAGGGCGCGGCCGAGAGTCAGATCATCACCATCAGCTATGGCGAGGAGCGTCCCGCCGTGCTCGGTTCCAGCGAGTCGGGGTGGGCCCAGAACCGTCGTGCCGTCTTCGTCTACTACTAAGGGGAAGCCCCGGTGAAGAGACTAGCCCTGGCGGCCGCCCTGGCGGCACACCTCGCCACACCCGCCCTGGCGGCGGAGCTGAGCCTGGAGCAGCGGGTGGATATCCTGGAGCGCAAGGCGGCCGTGATCTCGGATCTCCTGCTGCGCCTCGATACCCTGCAACGCGAGGTGCAGCAGCTGCGCGGCGAGGTGGAGGTGCAGAACCACGCCATGGATGCCCTGAAGCAGCGCCAGCGCGATCTCTATCTGGATGTCGATCAGCGTCTGACCCGGCTCTCCGGAGCCGCCCCGGCCCCGGTGGCGGAGCCGGCGTCTGGGCAGGCGCCGCAGATGCCTGCACAGCCGCAGCCGCAGATGCCGGTACAGCCACAACCGCAGCCGCCGGCTGCCAATCCGCCTCCGCCCGCACCGGCGGCGCAGGCCGCCGCCCCGCCGGGGGATCCGGCCCAGGAGGACGCCCGCTATCAGGCCGCCTTCAAGCTGCTGATGCAGCGCCGCTACGACGAGGCTGGCAGCGCCTTCAGCGAGTTTCTCTCCAGCTACCCCAACGGGAACTACGCGGACAACGCCCAGTACTGGCTGGCCGAGGCGAGCTATGTGACACGCCGCTTCGACGCCGCCCTGGAGGCCTTTTCCAAGGTAGTGGAGCGCTACCCGCACAGCGCCAAGGTGCCCGATGCCCTGCTCAAGACCGGCTTCATTCAGTATGAACGCCAGGCCTGGGCCGAGGCCCGGACCACCCTGGAGGGGGTAGTGCGCGACTACCCCAACTCCACCGCCGCGCGCCTGGCGGGCAAGCGGCTGGAGCGGATGCGCGGCGAGGGCCGCTAGCCCATATCGGTTACCGGGATCCGGGCCGGACAGCTTGACCGATCCCCGGGTCGTATCGATCAACCGCGATGAACTTACGGATAAACGAAATCTTCTACTCCCTGCAGGGGGAGTCGGACAGCGTCGGTCTGCCGACCCTGTTTGTGCGTCTCACCGGCTGTCCCCTGCGCTGTGGCTATTGCGACACCCGCTATGCCTTCAGGGAGGGGGGCTGGTGGAGCCTGGAGCAGATCATGGAGCGGGTCGCGGCGGATGCCCCGCGCTATGTGACGGTGACCGGGGGCGAACCCCTGGCCCAGGCGGACACCCCGGCCCTGCTCACGGCCCTGTGCGATGCCGGTTATGCGGTCTCCCTGGAGACCAGCGGCGCCCTGGACCTCTCCCGGGTCGACCCCCGGGTGGTGAAGGTGATGGACCTCAAGACCCCCGGCTCGGGGGAGATGGAGAAGAACCGGCTGGAGAACATCCGCTATCTGGAGGCCAAGGACCAGGTGAAGTTCGTGATCTGCGACGCACGGGATTATGCCTGGTCCAGGCGCATGCTCGACGAACTGGAGCTGCCGCGGCGCTGCCAGGTGCTGTTCTCCCCGGTGCACGGGCGGCAGGATGCCACCGAACTGGCCGACTGGATCATCCGGGATCGGCTCCAGGTGCGCTTTCAGCTGCAACTGCACAAACTTCTGTGGGGTGACGCCAAGGGGCGTTGAGCCGCCCGGCGCGCGTCCACCCCGCCGGGCGGGCGCGGCGGGCCTCCCCCACGCCACAACCAGACAGGAGCCGGAATGAACGACCCGGATGCGCAGATGATTGCGAAAAAAGCCGTGGTTCTCCTCTCGGGGGGGCTCGATTCGGTCACCGTGCTGGCACTGGCCAGGGAGCAGGGGTTCTCCTGCCACGCCCTGAGCATGCAGTACGGCCAGCGCCACGGGGTGGAGCTGGAGGCGGCGCGGCGGGTGGCCGCCGCCCAAGGGGCGGTCGAACACCTGATCGCCCCCCTGGCCCTGGACGCCTTTGGCGGCTCCGCGCTCACCGACCGGCGCATCCAGGTGCCGGAACAGGCGAGCGAGGGGATCCCGGTGACCTACGTGCCGGCGCGCAACACCATCTTCCTGGCCCTGGCCCTGGGCTGGGCCGAAGCGCTCGGCGCGCGGGATCTCTTCGTCGGCGTCAATGCGGTGGACTACTCGGGCTATCCCGACTGCCGTCCGGCCTTTATCGAGGCCTTCGAACGACTCGCCAACCTCGCCACCAAGGCCGGGGTGGAGGGGGATCGATTCCGCGTTCACGCCCCCCTGATCGACATGAGCAAGGCGCAGATCATCCGCGAAGGGGTGCGTTTGGGGGTCGACTACTCGCTGACCATCTCCTGCTACCAGGCCGATACCCGGGGGCGCGCCTGCGGGGTGTGCGACTCCTGTCGCCTGCGCGCCCAGGGCTTCGCCGAGGCGGGGGTGCCCGACCCCACGCCCTATCGGCCCGCGCGGCGTCGCTGAGCGGCCATAGCCGTGGGTTATGCCTGGTCAGGAAATCCTTAGTGGATCAACATCCGCTAATCGGCTAGTCTCCCATGTTTTATGCGTAATTGGGTAGTGATGCCGCGCCGGTCGCGGCCATTTACACGGGGATGCAGGAATGATTTTCGAAAGCTTTGCCGAAGGGCAGTCGTTTTTTCTCTGGGCGGTCTTCGCCATCGCCCTGGTGATGGGCGCGCTGGTGAACAAAACCAATTTCTGTACCATGGGTGCCATCTCCGACATGGTCAACATGGGGGAGATGGGGCGTATGCGCGCCTGGATTCTGGCCATGGCGGTGGCGATTATCGGCGTGGCGCTGCTCGAATACCTGGGCCTGGCCGATCCCGATGGCGCCTTCCCTCCGTATCGCGCCAACCAGTTCATCTGGGCCGAAAACCTCCTCGGCGGCCTGCTGTTCGGCATCGGCATGACCCTGGCGTCGGGCTGCGGCAACAAGATGCTGATCCGCATCGGCGGCGGCAACCTCAAGTCGATCGTGGTGCTGCTGGTGGTGGCGCTGATCGCCTACTACATGATCAACCCCTTCCCCGGCTCCGACCAGACCCTGATGTCGGTGCTGTTCTACGACTGGATCCGTCCCCTGGCGGTCAGCCTCGGCGGCAAGCAGGATCTCGGCTCGCTGATCGCCGGTGGCGATGCCGGCGGGGCGCGCCTGGGCGTGGCCCTGGTGCTGGGTGCCGCGCTGCTGTTCTATGTGTTCAAATCGGCTGATTTCCGCACCAGCCTGGACAACGTCCTGGGCGGGCTGGCGGTGGGCCTGGCGGTACTCGCCGCCTGGTATGTCAGCAGCGGCGTCGGCATCGACCTGGATGGCGAAATGAAGAGCCTCAGCGGCTACGTGCAGGAGTGGGACTTCCTGGCCGACTCGGAGGCCGGCAAGCCCGCGGACAGCCGCTCCCTGAGCACCCAGTCGTTCACCTTCATCAACCCCACCGGACAGACCCTGGGCTACGCCCTCTCCGGCTTCAGCAGCGCCTTCCTCACCTTCGGCGTGATGGCCCTGTTCGGTGTGATCTGCGGCTCCCTGCTGTGGTCCCTGGTAAGCCGCAGCTTCCGCATCGAGTGGTTCGTCGACTTCAAGGACTTCCTCAACCACCTGATCGGCGCCCTGCTGATGGGCTTCGGCGGCGTGCTCGCCATGGGGTGCACCATCGGCCAGGGGGTGACCGGTATCTCCACCCTGGCGCTCGGCTCCTTCCTCTCCTTCGGGGCGATTGTCCTCGGCAGCGGACTGACCATGAAGGTGCAGTATTACAAGCTGGTCTACGAAGAGGAGGCCACCTTCGCCAAGGCGCTGATCACCGGCCTGGTGGACTTTAAACTGCTGCCGGAATCGATGCGCAAGCTGGAGGCGATCTAAGCGCCCGCGCGGCCCGCCCCGGCGGTTGACTGGGCGTCGCAGTCGCGTATAATTCCGCGCTTTCCGGGTCGTTAGCTCAGTCGGTAGAGCAGTGGATTTTTAATCCATTGGTCATAGGTTCGAATCCTATACGACCCACCATCATCCAGAGGGGCTGGCGGTCATCTGACCACCGGCCCCTCTTCGATTCTCCTCCCTGAACCTGTCCGCCGTCGGGTACTCCGCCGGTCGCACCCTCAGCCGATCCCTCGGAAGCCCCGCCCCGGTGGGTACTGTGTTGGCGTAAGCAATGGGATGGACTCCTCCCCACCCCTACGACAAACGGCGTCGAGGCGTCAGAATGGGAGCTGAACTAGCCCGAATGTTTCATAAACCATTAGGTGACCACAAATACCGTACAACCAGACTAGGGTATTAGCCGAGAACTAGGCAGGCCGGTAACTGTTAGCGGGGCGACGATCATTTTTTCGGGGTTG
>PQCP01000166.1 GCA_003062205.1 Candidatus Sedimenticola endophacoides | reverse complement strand
CTACAACCCCGAAAAAATGATCGTCGCCCCGCTAACAGTTACCGGCCTGCCTAGTTCTCGGCTAATACCCTAGTCTGGTTGTACGGTATTTGTGGTCACCTAATGGTTTATGAAACATTCGGGTTAGCAAAACGCTCCTCCCTGAACTGTTTGCCTGAAAAATACAGGCCATTCTCCCGCAATCCGGGAAGGCGCCACACATCCCGGCATCCCCAAAGCACCCTCGCAGGTAAATCATACACCAAGCAACCCCTTCTTTTGCAGGGATACCCATTCCCAGTTAACGAGCGCCCATCACCGCCGCCGCCGCACTCATCGTAGTCCCAAACAGGGGACAACATGATTGATCTTTATCACAGACAACCGGATGGGCCAGCGGCGGCGACGGGGATCTGCGCCGCCGATCGGGTATTATATCCCCGCGAGCCGTGAGCCCTGCCTGACGACCCACAGCCCGCGCCCGACCCCAACCACCCGGATACGCAGAGAGAACCCCCGCACCCATGAGCAGACAGACCCTGACCCGCTTCACCGCCACCTCCGTCGCCGCCGGGCTGATCGCCGCCGCGCTCCTCACCCTGCTTCCGTCCACGCACCGAACCGCCCCCATCCTCACCACCCTCCCCGCGAACGGCCCCGTATCCTATGCCGACGCGGTGGCGCGCACCGTCCCCGCGGTGGTCAACATCTACACCTCGACCACCGTTGTCGAGCGCTCGCGCACCCTCTTCGACGCCCCCCTGTTCCAGCACTTCTTCGGGGAACGTTTCCAGAGCCGCCCCAGGACCCGCCAGGAGAGCAGCCTCGGCTCAGGGGTCGTCCTCAACGCGGACGGCCACATCCTCACCAACAACCATGTGGTGGAGACCGCCGACGAGATCCGGGTGGTGCTGGCGGACGGCCGGACCCTGCAGGCCCGGATCGCGGGCAGCGATCCGGAGACCGACCTGGCGGTGCTCAAGATCGACGCAGACGACCTGCCCGCGATCCTCGTCGGCAACTCGGACAACCTGCGCGTGGGAGACGTGGTTCTGGCCATCGGCAATCCGTTCGGCGTCGGGCAGACCGTGACCATGGGCATCGTCAGCGCCACCGGACGCAGCGAGCTGGGGATCAACACCTTCGAAAACTTCATCCAGACCGACGCCGCCATCAACCCCGGAAACTCCGGCGGCGCCCTGATCAATGCCCGGGGCGAGCTGGTCGGCATCAACACCGCCATCTTCTCCAAGAGCGGCGGCTACCAGGGCATCGGCTTCGCCATCCCGGTCACCCTGGCCAAGGGGATCATGGAGCAGATCCTGCGCCAGGGGCGGGTGGTGCGCGGCTGGATCGGCATCTCGGGCCAGGACATCACCCCGGAGCTGGCCGACTCTTTCGGCCTCACGACCACCGAAGGGGTGCTGGTGGCGGGCATCCTGGAGGGCGGGCCCGCGGATCGCGCCGGCATCGAGCCGGGGGACGTCATCACCCGTATCGGCAACCACGCGCCGCAGAGCGCGCGCGAAATCCTCTCCATCGTGGCGGCCCTGGAGCCGGACACCGAGGTAACCATCGAGGGCTGGCGCGGCAAGCGCCGGTTCGAAGCCAGCGCCAGGATCACCGAGCGGCCGCCGATGCAGCAGTAGCCGCCTCTCCCGGAGGTGGGCGCCCGCAGAAGCCCTCGCGCTCAATCTCCAGGGCCCTCCGCATCGCCCACATCAACCAAAAGAGCGGGGGCCATCTCATTGACCACGCTCTTGGTGAAGCGCGAAATCACTCTTCGATGCGGTACTCCGCCGAGCGGGCGTGAGCGGTCAGCCCCTCGCCGCGCGCCAGCACGGAAGCAGTGCGCCCGAGGGTCTCCGCGCCCTCCCGGGAGACCAGGATCAGGCTGGAGCGTTTCTGGAAGTCGTAGACCCCCAGCGGGGAGGAGAAGCGCGCCGTACGCGAGGTGGGCAGCACGTGATTGGGGCCCGCGCAGTAATCACCCAAGGGCTCGGAGGTGTAGCGCCCCATGAAGATGGCGCCGGCATGCCGGATCTTGCCGAGCAGCGCCATGGGGTCCTCCACTGAGAGTTCCAGGTGCTCCGGGGCGATCTGGTTGGCCACCTCGCACGCCTCGTCCATATCCCGGCACACAATCAGCGCGCCCCGCTCCTTCAGGGCGGTGGCGATGATCGGCTCGCGCTCCATGGTGGGCAGCAGCTTATCGATGCTGGCCCGTACCCGCGCGATGAAACCGGCATCGGGACAGACCAGGATCGACTGGGCATCCTCGTCATGTTCGGCCTGGGAGAAGAGATCCATGGCCACCCAGTCGGGATCGGTGCCGGCGTCACAGACCACCAGGATCTCGGAGGGGCCCGCCACCATATCGATACCCACCTGGCCGAACACCGCGCGCTTGGCGGTGGCGACGTAGATGTTTCCGGGGCCCACCACCTTGTCCACGGGGGGCACCGATTCGGTACCGTAGGCCAGGGCGGCCACCGCCTGGGCCCCGCCCACGGCGAACACCTTGTCCACGCCACAGATGTGCGCCGCCGCCAGCACCAGCTCGTTGAGCTCCCCACGCGGGGTGGGCACCACCATGATCAGCTCCCGCACCCCGGCCACCTTGGCCGGCAGGGCGTTCATCAACACCGAGGAGGGGTAGGCGGCCTTGCCGCCCGGCACATAGAGGCCGACCCGGTCCAGGGGCGTGACCTGCTGACCCAGCAGGGTGCCGTCCTCCTCGGTGTAGCTCCAGGACTCGCCCTTCTGCCGTTCGTGATAGACGGTGACCCGGTGCGCGGCGTGTTCCAGGGCCCGCTGCTGAGCGGAGGGGATGGCGTTCCAGGCCTGCTCCAGGCGGGCGACCGGGATCTCCAGATCCGCCGCGTCCGCCGCCTGCCAGCCGTCGAAGCGGTTGGTGTAGTCAAGCAGCGCGGCGTCGCCGCGAGCGCGGATGTCGGCGATGATCCCGTTAACGGTCTCGTTAACGGCGCCATCGGAGACCGACTCCCATGCCAGCAGGTCCCGGAGTTGTGCGGAGAAGTCGGTATCGGCGGTGTTCATCGCGCGGATAGCGCTCATCGGGTATTCCTCAGCGTGCGGCCGCGTCGCGGCCGGGTAGACTCATGCCTCGCCGCGCCGGGCCACAGCCCCGCGCAGCACTTCGAGCAACGCCTCCACCGTGGCGTGCTTCATCTTCCAGGCGGCCTTATTGACCACCACCCGGGAGCTGATATCGGCGATGTGCTCCAGTGGCACCAGGCCGTTGGCCTTCAGGGTGTTGCCGCTCTCGACCAGATCCACGATCAGGTCGGAGAGCCCGACCAGGGGGGCCAGTTCCATGGAGCCGTAGAGCTTTATCACCTCCACCTGCTGCCCCTTGGCGGCGAAGTGGTCACGCGCCGCCTTCACGTATTTGGTGGCGATGCGCAGGCGATGACCGCCGAGCCGGGCGCAGGCGAAACCTGCCACCATCAGGCGACAACGCGCGATCTCCAGATCCAGCGGCTCATAGAGCCCCTCGCCACCATGTTCCACCAGCACATCCTTGCCGGTGACCCCCAGGTCCGCCGCCCCCCACTGCACATAGGTGGGCACATCGGTGGCCCGGATCAGCACGATCTTCACCTCGGGGCGGTTGGTGTCGAGGATCAGCTTGCGACTGGTCTCCGGGTCATCGCGCAGCTCGATCCCGGCCTCGGACAGCAGCGGCAGGGTCTGTTTGAATATGCGTCCCTTGGAGAGCGCGATGGTGATCGGTGTGTCGAACTTCATCAGTCGGGTATCCGCTGGATCTGGGCACCCAGCCCCTGCAGCTTCTCTTCGATGTTCTCGTAGCCGCGATCGATGTGGTAGATGCGCTCGACCACGGTATCACCCTCGGCCACCAGCCCGGCCAGCACCAGGCTGGCGGAGGCGCGCAGATCGGTGGCCATCACCGGCGCGGCCTTCAGACGCTCGACCCCGGAGCAGATGGCGGTGTTGCCCTCCAGCTTGATATCGCCACCCATGCGCTGCATCTCGTGCACATGCATGAAACGGTTCTCGAACACCGTTTCGGTGATGGTCCCCACCCCCTCGGCAACCGCGTTGAGGGCGGTGAACTGGGCCTGCATATCGGTGGGGAAGGCGGGATAGGGGGCGGTGTGGATATTCACCGCCCGCGGCCTGCGACCGCGCATGTCGAGGGTGATCCAGTCCTCCCCCACCTCGATATCGGCACCCGCCTCGCGCAGTTTCTGCAACACCGCGTCGATAAGGTGCGGATTGGTGTCACGCACCCGGATCCGGCCCCGTGTCATGGCCGCCGCCACCAGATAGGTGCCGGTCTCGATGCGATCGGGCAGTACCCGGTAATCGGTTCCGTGCAGCCGCTCCACCCCCTCGATGGTGATGGTATCGGTGCCCGCCCCGCTGATCCGCCCCCCCATCTTGTTGATGAAGTTGGCGAGATCCACCACCTCGGGCTCGCGCGCCGCGTTCTCCAGCACCGAGGTGCCCTCGGCCAGGGAGGCGGCCATCATCAGGTTCTCGGTCCCGGTGACCGTGACCAGGTCCATCACCAGCCGCGTACCCTTGAGACGCTTCGCCTTGGCCCGGATATAGCCCCCCTCGACCTCGATATCGGCCCCCATGGCACGCAGCCCCTCGATATGAATATTGACCGGCCGTGAGCCGATGGCACAGCCACCGGGCAGAGAGACATCGGCGCGCCCGAAGCGGGCCAGCAGGGGGCCGAGCACCAGGATCGAGGCGCGCATGGTCTTGACCAGTTCGTAGGGGGCCTCGAAATCGTTGATGGTGCGGGTGTCGGTCTCGATGGTCAGATGCTCGCCCACCACCAACTGCACCCCCATGCGCCCCAACAGCTCCATGGTGGTGGTGATGTCCTGCAGGTGGGGCACGTTGCCGACGCTCACCGGCCCCTCGGCCAGCAGGGTGGCGGCCAGGATCGGCAGCGCCGCGTTTTTCGCACCGGCGATGCGCACGTCCCCGGACAGGGCGCCGCCGCCCTTGATAATCAGTTTATCCATCGCTAAACCACAAACGGGGCCTGGCGGCCCTCGACCTCGATGATTGGTATCGGGAAAAACCGCTCATGATATGGGAAAGACGGGAAAACGTGAAGCAAAAGCTCACCATGCGCCCTGCCCCGCCTCCCGGCGCGGGAGGCGGGGTGAAGTGGGATCACTTCCCTCCGCCGTTGCGCTCCGCGAGCTTCTCGATCAGACCATCGAGCTTGTAACGGCGAATCTGGGCGGCGAAGCCGCTACGGTAGTTGGCAACCAGGCTGACGCCGTCGATCACCACATCGTAGACCTGCCACTCCTCCCCCCGCTTGTAGAGGCTGTAGTTGATGGGGATCGGGGGGGCACCCTTGGCGCTCACCTCGGTGCCGACACTCACTTCGGTCGCCCCCTCGGTGGCGTGAAACGGCAGATAGCGGATCTCCTGCCCCTGGTAGTTGAGCAGGGCGGTGGCATAGGTGCGCACCAGCAACTCACGGAACTGGGTGATGAAGGCGCCGCGCTGGGCCTCGCTGGCACGCTCCCAGTGACGCCCCAGCACCAGCTCGGACATGCGCCCGAAGTCGAAGCGCGGCAGAACGACACGGCTCACCAGAGGATAGATCTGCGCCGGATCCTGCTGCAGATCCGCGCCGCGCTGGCTCACCTCGTCCAATACCTGCTGGACGGTATCCCGCACCAGCTGCTCCGGAGAAGCCGAGGCAACACCCTGGCTCACCCCCAACAATACCAAAAAACCAACCACCAACCCGCTCAATCTGTTCACTCCAGTTTCTCCTTGTTGTTGTTCCGCGCCAGGCGCGTGTCCGAGAACCCATCCCAACACGCCCGCCGACCGGTTCAGGGTTGTACGACTGCTCGGAACGGGAAAGGTTGCGCCACCAAGGGGACGGAACCCGGCAGAGACCCTCCACTGATCCCGAAAACACCTCCCGACGAGGACGTCGTTCAGAGGCGCATTATATTCCGCATCCATGGCCAAGGTCACCACCACGCATGGAGCCCGCCATCCGAGACTGCGGACAGCGTCACTCCAGGCGGCGTCCGGGTCAGCCCAGCCCCATCAACTCACCCATGAGGCGTGCCTGATGCATCAGCTCCGTATCCAGCACGTCCGCTTCGAAAAAGACCCCCCCAACGCGCGCACCGCCGGCATCCGACCCATCGAGCAATCCTCGCAGGCGCGGCAGCGTCAGCCCTCCCGTCAGCTCCACCAGCAACAGGTCACCACCCCCTTCCGGGCCCGGCGCCCGAAAGCGCGTGACGCCTGGCGGGCCTGGCGGACCCAGCGAATGATACGCCGGCACTCCACGGGGGCCATCCGTCCCGGGTGCCGGCAACACCCCGCCGCACAGTCCGCCGAGAAGCTCGGTCACCGCCTCCACCCGCCCCAACGCACGGCGATCCGAGGGCAGTTCGAGAAAAAACCGAAACGCCTCGTGCACGTCATCGGCCCACTCCGCGATCACCCCGTCACGCACCCCGAGCCAGCGGCGGGGTGGCAACAGCACCGCATTGAACTCGTTGGCGTAATAGCTCAAACGCCACTCCGGCGGCATATCCCCGGGGTAGAACCCCGACGCCCACTCGGGGCGTTCCCAGTCCCGCGCCCCCACCCGAAAGGCGTCCATCACAGCGCCTGCCACAAGGTATAGAGCCCGAACAACACCACCGACGCACCGGCCACACGGCGCGCCAACTGCGAGCGCGCCAGTCGCGCGGCACCCCCCGCCAGCACCCCCATCAGCAGCAGATTGGGGAGGGTACCGAGACCGAAGGCGAGCATCAGCCCCGCCCCCTGCCAGACCCCCCCGGCGGCGACCGCGTTGACCAGCATGCTGTAGACCAGTCCGCAGGGAATCCAACCCCAGAAGGCCCCCACCACCAGCGCCTGGAGTGGGGTGCGCACCGGCAACAGGCGGCGCGCCAGCGGCTCGATGCGCCGCCACACCCCCCCGCCCAGACGCTCGATACGGTTGAGCAGCATCCACCAGCCGCCCAGGTAGAGGCCGAGCAGGATCATGAACACCCCGGCGCCCGCCAGCAGCAGGCGCTGGGCGTAGTAGACCGGCATCACCTGGGCCAGAAGCAGACCCAGCCCCCCCATCAGCGCCCCCGCCAGCAGGTAGCTGCCCAGCCGCCCCAGGTTGTAGGCCAGTTGATAGGGGAGCATCCGCGACAGACTCTGGCGCTGCTCCCGCGGCAGACCGAGGGTCATGGCACCCACAATGCCCCCACACATGCCCACACAGTGCACCCCGCCGAGCAGGCCCACCACGAAGGCGCTGACATAGGACATCCAGGACTCCATCAGCAGGATGCCTCCCGGCGTTGCATGGACCCTCTGCCGTGCAACCTGACCAGCAGTTGCAGACCGGGAATGGCGATCAGGGCGCACAGACTGAAGAAGCCGATCCAGCCGAGCCATTCGGCGAGCACACCGGTAGGCGCGGCGGCGATCACCCGAGGCACTCCCATCAGGCTCGACAGCAAGGCATACTGGGTCGCCGTGAAGCGCTTATTGGTCAGGCTGGCCATGAAGGCGATATAGGCCGCAGTGCCCATGCCTCCACTCAGGTTCTCGAAGGCGATAACGCCCGCCAACCAACCCAGGCTGTTGCCGGTCAGCGCAAGCACGGCGAAACCCGCCGTGGAAAGCCCCTGCAACAGCCCAAAACCAAGCAATGCCCGGTAGATACCCAAACGCAGAATCAACACCCCGCCGAGCAGCCCCCCCGCAAGCGTGGCCCAAAACCCGAACAACTTGACCACGGCGCCGATCTCGGTCTTGGTAAAGCCGATATCGAGATAGAACGGCGTGGTCATATGGGCGGCCATCGAATCCCCGATTTTGTACAGAAGGATAAACAGCAGGATCGCCAGAGCGTCGTTGCGCTGAAAATACTCCACGAACGGCGCCACCACCGCCTCGCGCAAAGTGGCCGGCTTCCCTTCGCTCGCCTCCGGTTCGGGTGCCATCACGGTGGTAACGAGCCCGATCCCCATGATCGCCGCCATGATCAGGTAAACCACTGAAAAGGGAAGATGATCGGCCAGGATGAGCCCACCACCCGAGGCGAGGATCATCCCCACCCGATAGCCGTTAACGTAGAGAGAGGCGCCGAGCCCCTGCTCGGCATCCGCCAGGGATTCGCGCCGATAGGCATCGACGACGATATCCTGGCTGGCCGAGAAAAAGGTGACCAGCAGCGCGGCCACCCCGACCGAGAACGGGCTGAGCGCGGGCCGCGTGAAGGCTAGCAGCACCAGGGAGGCGATCAGCGCCAGCTGGGCCAGCAGCAACCATCCCCGGCGACGTCCCAACAAACGGGGGGTGTAGCGGTCCACCAGCGGGGCCCAGAGAAATTTCAGGGTATAGGGCAGACCAACAAAGGCAAACAGACCGATAGTGGCCAGGTCCACCCCCTCTCCGTGCATCCAGGCCTGTAGCACCGAGCCGGTCAGAAGCAACGGCAGACCGCAGGCGAACCCCATCAGCGCAGCGATCAGCATACGCCCGCTGAAGATCGCGGAGAGCAGGACCCCTCCGCTTGTGTTGCTGTCTGCCTGCATTTGAGTCACTGCTCCGGGCTTACGTGCCGCTCGGCGGGAAAACAGCGTCGATTATACCCGAACCGCTTGCATCCATCTTTACCGCCACGGAAAATGCCTTCTCACCACCCTGGAGCAGACGATGCAAGATTATCAACGCGATTTCCTCGACTTCGCCCTTGACCGGGGGGTGCTGCGTTTTGGCAGCTTCACCCTCAAGTCCGGCCGGGTCAGTCCCTATTTCTTCAACGCCGGGCTGTTCAACACCGGCGCCGCCCTGGCCCGCCTCGGACGTTTCTACGCGCGCGCGATCGTTGAGTCGGGGATCGGCTTCGATGTGCTCTACGGGCCGGCCTACAAGGGCATCCCCCTGGCCGCGGTGACCGCCGCCGCCCTGTTCGACCACCACGGCATCGATCTCCCCTACGCCTTCAACCGCAAGGAGGCGAAGGATCACGGCGAGGGCGGCAACATCGTCGGACACCCCCTGGAGGGAAGAGTCCTGATCATCGACGATGTGATCACCGCCGGCACCGCGATCCGCGAATCGATGGAGGTCATCCAAGCCCAGGGCGCCACTCCGGCCGGCGTGGTCATCGCCCTCGACCGCCAGGAGCGCGGCAAGGGGGAACGCTCGGCAATCCAGGAGGTCGAAACCGATTACGGCATGCCGGTGACCGCGATCGTGCGCCTGCGGGAGCTGGTCGACTTCCTTGAGACGGACACCGGCTCCGCCGGGGCGCTACAGGAGATCCGCGCCTACCGCGACCGGTACGGGGTCTAAAGGGCGCACGGCATCCCATGGATCTGCCATAATCGGGCAGGACACAGGGGATCGAAACGGGGCGTACAAACCGATCATGTCAACCAGCAAACACAGCCTAGCCATTCTCCTCGGCCTGCTCCTGTGCGCCGCCCCGGACCACTCCGAGGCCAGCAAGCTATACCGCTGGGTAGACGACGAGGGCACCGTCCACTACACCGATCAGGTGCCTCCGGAGCAGTCGCGGCGCGCCCGCACCCAGCTCAACGAGCGCGGGATGGAGGTGGAGCACACCGAAAAGGCCAGGACCCCGGAGCAGATCCTCCAGGAGCAGGAGCTGCAGCGCCTGCGCGCCGAACAGGAGCGGCTGCGGGCCGAGCAGCGTGCCAAGGACCAGGTGCTGCTGCGCACCTTTCGCACCGAGGAGGATATCCGCCACGCCCTCGAAGGCAAGCTCACCGCAGTGGACGTGATGATCCAGATCACGCGCAGCAACATCCGCCGCGCCAAGGTCAAGTTGTCGGAGATGCAGGGGGACGCCGCGACCCTGGAGCGCCAGGGCCGCCCGGTATCGCCCCAGTTGCAGGGCAACATCGAGACCACCAGGGAGCAGATCCAGGAGGGCTACGACACCATCCTCGGCCTGGAACAGCAGAAGAGCGCAATCAGCGCCAAATTCACCGCCGACCAGGAGCGTTTTCGCATCCTGAAGAATCTTAAGCATGAAACACAGCAGGGCATGGCCGGGGCCGGAAGGCCCCAAGGAAAATTCATGCTGGCGAGAATTTGCCTGAAAAATTCATCAGTTAGTACCTATTGGCGACCTAACCCATTGATTTTTCGATAATGCAACGTATTAAACCCCCTTAATACAGATGGAAAGGTAACTAATTGAACCTATTGAACAACTTCGTAAGCATGGATTCGCCCTGGGAAGGCCCAACCTGCTGTTGCAGACCCTGGTGCCCTGCGCTGACGAAGGCGCCTGCGCAGCCGCGTGGGAACACGCCGAACAGTATGTGCGCACCCATGCCACCACCCGGATTCAGATGCTCAGCGAGACGGTGATCATCAGCGCCCCACCGCTCAAGGATGACGATATCAGCCTCACCGTGTCCCGTCTGGCCGACGGCGAAGGGGCGAAGATCTTTCTCGACCTGCAGTGCAAGGGCTCCCCGCTTGGGGAGCAGCTGTGCGCATCGGAGCGGGCACAGGAGATACGCAGCGGCTTCCAGCCCGCGCTCACCCGGGAGTGAGCCCGTCCGGGCACCGGCTCAGGCGGGAAACAGCGACTGCTCCAGCAGCCGCCACTGCGCCTCCCATTGGTCGAGGGGCGAGGTGGCGAAACGGGTGCGCATGAACTGATGCATCCGCCCCTCGACCAGGGCCAGCATCAAGCCCGCCGCCGCCTCCGGCTCCTCCGGGCCGCCGCCCTCACGCATCCGCGCCTCGCGCAGGACCTGACGCAGCTGCGCCTGTAGCCGGGCGAAAAACTGCTCCACCCGCGCATGCAGCCGCCCGGTCTCCCCCACCAGCGCATCGCCCAACAGCACCCGGGTGATGCCCGGGTTGCGCGCCGAGAAGGCGAGCACCAGATAGACGATCTTGGCACAGCGGGAGCGGGTCTGGCGGTCCTCCTCCAGGATCTGGTTGATACGGGTGAACACACTCTCTTCGGCAAACTCGATCAGCCCCTCGAACATCTTCGCCTTGCTGGCGAAGTGGCGATAGAGCGCCGCCTCGGAGATCCCCGCCGCCCGCGCCAGGGCGGCGGTGGTAATCCGCTCGCCGGGACTCTTCTCCAACTGGTCGACCAGGGCCTCAAGGATAAGCTGCCTGCGCGGGGGCTTGGTAGTGGCCATGTTCCGCCCCTCAGCGCCCGCGGATCAGGGTGCCGATACCTTCATCCGTGAACAGCTCCAGCAGCACCGCGTGCTTGACCCGGCCATCCACGATCACTGACGAACCGACACCGGAGCGCACCGCCTCCAGGGCACAGCGGATCTTCGGTAGCATGCCGCCGTGGATGGTGCCATCGCCAATCAGCTGATCCACATCCTCGGCGCTGAGCCCGGTCAGCAGCTGCCCCTGTTTATCCAGCAGCCCGGGTGTGTTGGTCAGCAGAATCAGCTTCTCGGCCTGCAACACCTCGGCCACCTTGCCCGCAACCAGATCGGCATTGATGTTGTAGGAGTGGCCATCCTTGCCGACGCCGATCGGCGCGATCACCGGAATGAAGTTTCCGTGCACCAACATATCGACCACCGAGGCATCGACGCTCTCCACCTCGCCGACATGGCCCAGGTCGATGATCTCGGGTGCGTCAAGCCCGGGGTCATCGCGCCTGACCACCATCTTGCGGGCCCGGATCAGATCCCCGTCCTTGCCGGTCAGACCCACCGCCGGGCCGCCGTGGCGGTTGATCAGATTGACGATCTCCTTGTTGACCAGCCCCCCCAGCACCATCTCCACCACATCCATGGTCTCGCGGGTGGTCACCCGCATCCCCTGAACGAAGCGGCTCTCGATACCAAGGCGCTCCAGCAGACTGCCGATCTGGGGACCGCCGCCGTGCACCACCACGGGGTTGATCCCCACCAGTTTCATCAACACGATGTCCCGGGCGAAGCTGGTCTTCAGCTCCTCATCCACCATGGCGTTGCCGCCGTACTTGATGACCAGGGTCTTGCCGCGAAAACGCTGAATGTAGGGCAGCGACTCTGTCAGCACATGGGCGACATTGGTGGCTGCTTCCGGTGTCAAACTCATAATTCCACTCTTCTGGTTGTTGTTAAGGGAACCTCTATCAATCCGTTTTCCACCGCCCTATGAGCACCAAGATTGCAACTCGTGCGCAAACCATCGGTAAATCGGCCTTCTCGATGCCTATCAGTGCCTCAAAAAGCGATTATGTGCCGTC
>PQCP01000087.1 GCA_003062205.1 Candidatus Sedimenticola endophacoides | reverse complement strand
TACAACCCCGAAAAAATGATCGTCGCCCCGCTAACAGTTACCGGCCTGCCTAGTTCTCGGCTAATACCCTAGTCTGGTTGTACGGTATTTGTGGTCACCTAATGGTTTATGAAACATTCGGGTTAGAGAGTTCTCGGTGATAGGTTTCTGGAAGTTCGCTATCGCCTGCTTGTGCTTCGTTGGGTCAGTATGAGGTTCGAAAATCGGTTCGTCATTCTGCTTGCTTGATATGATGCATTCAGACGGTGGTGCCACAAGTTCGTCCAGCGTCTCCTTGTAAAGCACTGCCGCACGTCTGGATGACGTGACAATCATTGCCTTGAAACCATTAGGGGCAATGTGTTCTTTGTAGTGCTTCAGCAGGTCTATGCATATCCATCGGATTCGCTGGGGGGCTTCCAGTACAGCCAGTTCAGTAGCATGTTTCTGCTTGATGGCTGCCTTTTCTTGGTCTGACTTATCGGAGAAGTACTCATCGAACAGTTTGTCCAGCGAATCTCCTGTGACCTTGGTTTGGGCTTCCCGTCCTTCGTACAAAATTTGCACGGTAGCGCCATCAGCAACCGCTTGCTCAATGGTGTACTGGTCAATATAGGTCCCGAATTCATTGTTGGTCTTGCGGGACTTGACAAGAGTGTCGCTACCTCGTGAAAGATTTTGGGACATCCCAGTCCCCAAAATCGACTCGCCAACGCGACAGCCGTTACTGCCCCGACCGTCCTGCGCTCATCACGACTCCGTCCCGCACATTGCAGCAAAGCTGCTCGTGCGCAACTCCGTCATGATGACCACAATGACTCTACGGCGTGTCGGATGCGCTATTTGTATGCCCTACGTCACTCCCTATCGGTCGTAACTGCGGCCATACAACCGCGCCTACGCCTATCGGGGACTAACCGCCTTCGCTTCGCTCTCCATGGCGGTTAGCGATGGACGCTACAACCCCGAAAAAATGATCGTCGCCCCGCTAACAGTTACCGGCCTGCCTAGTTCTCGGCTAATACCCTAGTCTGGTTGTACGGTATTTGTGGTCACCTAATGGTTTATGAAACATTCGGGTTAGAGAGGGCTTGAAATCGGTCATGCACATCTTGACTACCACCACACGTCGCGCGGAACGCGGTTCGACAGATGAGCGGCACGGATGAACCTATCCTCACGCCCCGCCAGCGGTTACTATTGGCCTGGGACAGGGGCGGGTTCCAGGCCGCAGACCCGGCACCCGGACACAACCACCACCAACATCCACACCGGAGTAGCGTATGGCAGCCGCCGGCAAACTGATCGAAGGCCGACTAAAACACCTCGAAACCCACTTGGAACAGGAGAACCCGGTCCTGCTCAACACGGTCCAGAGCTTCCGCCAACTGGATCTCGTCGCCTACCGCATGGGCCTGCTGGGCCGTGACGACTCCTACGCCACCCAGATCCCCTGGTGGCCGCTGATCTCGGTCCTCGGCACCTTCTCCTCGGGGAAATCGACCTTCATCAACCACTACCTGGAGTACAAGCTCCAGCGCACCGGCAACCAGGCGGTGGACGACAAATTCACCGTCGTCTGCTACAGCCGTGAACAGACCGCGCACGCCCTGCCCGGCGTGGCCCTCGACTCCGACCCCCGGTTTCCGTTCTACCAGATGAGCAGCGAACTGGATAAGGTGGTCAACGGCGAAGGCGAACGCATCGACTCCTACCTGCAACTCAAGACCTGCCCCAGCGAGAGCCTGCGCGGCAAGATCATCATCGACTCCCCCGGCTTCGACGCCGATGCCCAGCGCACCGCGACCTTGCGCATCACCGACCATATCATCGACCTCTCGGACCTGGTGCTGGTCTTCTTCGACGCCCGCCACCCGGAGCCGGGGGCCATGGGCGACACCCTCGACCACCTGGTCAGCAACACCATCAACCGTCCGGACGCGGGCAAGTTCCTGTATATCCTCAACCAGCTCGACACCACCGCCCGGGAGGACAACCCGGAAGAGGTGGTCGCCGCCTGGCAGCGGGCCCTTGGGGAGCGCG
Source organism: Candidatus Sedimenticola endophacoides (assembly GCA_003062205.1). Taxonomy (GTDB): domain Bacteria; phylum Pseudomonadota; class Gammaproteobacteria; order Chromatiales; family Chromatiaceae; genus Sedimenticola_A; species Sedimenticola_A endophacoides. The sequence goes on along the minus strand of PQCP01000087.1, from coordinate 54,960 downwards.
GATTGACCGCAGGACGCTTCTACACCATCTACAATCCCGACGCCTCGGTGCCGATCGACGACACCAATCTGCGCGCGCGCTTCGAACGTAAGCGCGACGCCGACCTCGACGAGATCCACGCACGCATGCGCGAGGTGGAGATCGAGCGCGCCTACCGCATCGTCGGCGCCATGGAGAAGACCGCCCGCGACATACAGGAGCGCGCGGTACCCGCCCTGCAGGAGGCGATCGGCCAATGGAAACGGCGCGTGCTCTGGGGCGACGCCCTCGCCTTCGGCCTGCTGTTCGCGCTGCTGTTGGGACTGACCATCAAGGCGGGATACTGGCAGGGAGCGGTACTCCAGCCCCCCTGGCTCGACAGCATGCTGGAGAGCCCGCTGCTGCTCTACCTTGGCGCCGGCGTGTCCCTGGCGCTGCTGTTCACGCTGCACTTCCTGGTCCGCGGCCTGGCCGCCCGCAGCCTCCTCCGCCGGCTGCGCAGGGGCGACCAGCAACCGGGCATCCGCGGCAGCCTGATCAGCGCCTTCCAGCGCAACACGCGGCCCTGGCGCAGCATCTTCTCACGTACCCCGGTGGGCTGGGGCCGACGCTCGAAAAAGCGCATCAAACAAGTGATCGAGGACTCCGATAACTACGTGCAGACCCTCAATGACCGCTTCACCAACCCCTCGGGAGAGGGCCTGGCCACGGTTCAGCACGAATCCCCCCCGGCAGCCGAGCCGCCACCCGCCCGCACCGAAGCCGGTTCCGATGTAGCGGCACTGGAGAATGAGAAGTCCGAAACCGATCCCGCAGCGACACTCCCGGCGGAGGAGAGACCCGAAGCCGACCCCGAGCAACCGGAGCGGGAGGAGGAAACGTCCACCAAGGCGGAAAGAGAGCCGTGATGAACGACCCCCACCCCCCCGAAACGATCGCCCGCCGTCCCATAGCGGTTCCGCCCCACCCGGTCTGGCCCAGCCTCTCGGCGCCGGAGAAGGGGGCACTCAAGCAGCGCATCAAGGCGTTGCTCAGGCAGCAGAACGCGGTGCTGGTAGCCCACTACTACACCGACGGCGACCTCCAGGAGCTGGCCGAGGAGAGTGGTGGCTGCGTGGCCGACTCCCTGGAGATGGCCCGCTTCGGCAGCGAACAGGAGGCATCGACACTGATCGTCTGCGGGGTGCGTTTCATGGGCGAGACGGCCAAGATACTCAACCCCGAAAAACGCGTTCTGATGCCCGACCTCAACGCCACCTGTTCCCTGGACGAAGGCTGCCCGGCGGATGAGTTCATCCGCTTCTGCGACCAGCACCCGGAACACACGGTGGTGGTCTACGCCAACACCAGCGCCCAGGTCAAGGCGCGCTCCGATTGGGTGGTCACCTCCGGCATCGCCCTGAGCATCGTCCGGCACCTGGCACAGCGGGGCGAGAAGATCCTGTGGGCCCCGGACCGGCACCTCGGTCACTACGTGCAGAGCGTCACCGGCGCCGAGATGCTGTTTTGGGATGGCTCCTGCGTGGTTCACGAGGAGTTCAAGTCGGTGGCCCTGGAGCGGGTGCGCCGCCTGCACCCCGAGGCGGCAGTGCTGGTCCACCCGGAGTCCCCCCGGGAAGTGATCGCCCAGGCCGACGTGGTAGGCTCCACCACCGCGCTGATCAACGCGGTCACCCGGATGGAAAACAAGGAGTTCATCGTCGCCACCGACGGCGGCATCTTCCACAAGATGCGACAGATGGCCCCGCACAAGCGCCTGATCGAGGCCCCCACCATAGGGGAAGGGGCCACCTGCCAGAGCTGCGCCCACTGCCCCTGGATGGGGATGAACTCATTGCACAACCTGTTGCAGCTGCTGGAACGCGGCGACAACGAGATCGAGATCGATCCGGCGATCAGGGAGCGGGCGGTTCTCCCCATCCAGCGCATGCTCGACTTTGCCCGCGAACAGGGCATCGGCATGAAGGACAAGGGCAACGCCTGAACCTCGGCCGTCACGGACCGGGGCGCTCTCACGAACGAAAGGCGGAAACCCAGGCCCTGGCCACCGGGCCTTCGCCTATCACCGCTGCTCCAGCAGCCGTGACAGCTTCCGGTTCAACTCCTCGATATCGGCCCTCATCTGCCGGATATTGGCATGGTTCTCGGCCTCGTGTTCCTGGGTGTGAAACTCCTCCTCCTTCACCGTGGCCATGGCGTCCACGATAATACCGATGAAGAGGTTGAGGACGGTAAAGCTGGTCACCGTGATGAAGGGGACAAAAAACAACCAGGAGTAGGGAAACTGCTCCATCACGGGGCGCACGATCCCCATCGACCAGGACTCCAGCGTCATGATCTGGAACAGGGTGTACATCGACGCCCCAAGGGTACCGAACCACTCAGGGAATGCCTCCCCATAGAGGGTGGTGCTGATCACCGCACCGATATAAAAGACAATCAGCAGCAACCCCCCCACCGAACCGACCCCCGGAATCGCGACCAGCATGCCGGAGACCACCCGCCGGATCGACTGTACCGCCGTGATCAACCGCAATACCCGGAAGATACGGAACGCCCGCAGGATCGATAACCCTCCGGTAGCCGGAACCAGGGCAATGGCGACAATCATGAAATCGAACAGGTTCCATCCCTGCCTGAAAAACGACAGTCGATAGACATAGAGCTTCAACAGGATCTCGATGACAAACACCGCCAGGCAGAGACGATCAAGCAGATCCAGGCTCTCCAGCGCCGCCTGAGGCAACGCCCGATAGGTCTGCATACCCAGCACGGCCGCATTGAAAAGGATCACCCCGATGATAAACCCCTGAAACCACCGCGCCTCCACGAGGCCGCGCACACGCACCGTCATACCCTGAAAAACCCCACCATATCAATCCACACAAGACGCCCGGCGGCCAGGACGCCACCCCTCCACACATCAAAATCCGGACATCGAATAACCGCACAACCGCTCAGGATCGAGGATCTCCACCCGGCTTGCCCTGATCTTCACCAACCCCTCGTCGGCCAGCCGGTGCAGAATCCGAGAAAAGGTTTCCGGCTTCACCGACAGGCGCGAGGCCAGTACCCCCTTGGGCGCGGCCAGGGCAAACTCCCGCTCCCCCTCGGCATGATACTGGGCGCACAGGAAGCGGGCGATGCGCTCGGTGCCCGACTGCATGGTCAGACGGTCGATCTCATCCACCATCTTGTGCAGACGCAAACTCATATCGCCCATCATCCGAAAACAGCTCTCGACCGACCCCCGCAACAGATCCAAAAAGCCCTTGGAGTTGATCGCCAACAACTCGCAGCGCCCAAGGGCGGCTGCACGCACCGGATAGGCCGGAATCTGGGCGAACATCAGCGCCTCGGCAAAGGTCTGGCCGGCACCCACAAGCTCGATCACCTTCTCATCGCCGTTGAAGGAGATACGCGACAGCTTGATCTGGCCGGAGCGCACCAGGAAAAAGCGCGGCGCCTCGTCACCCACCTCGAACAGGACCTGCCCGTCATCGAGCGTAATCCCCCGGCTCATCTCCTGAACACGCCCCAACTGGGCGTCGTCCAGGTTGGCGAATAGGTAGACATGTTTGAGTTGTTCCTTCATCGGAGTCCGATCGCAATCACAAGGGGAAGTGACAGCGTATGCTACCCCCGGTCCGTGCCGGAATCCACCCCCGGGCGGCCCGCGACGAATCAGGAAGGGATCGGCGCGTGCAATCGCGCCAGGGTGGCGCGATAGCGGACCGCCACCCGCAACAGGTTGGACAACAGCAGCAGAAAGGAGAGGCAGACCAGGAGGCCGCACAGACGGGAAACGGACTCCGGCGCGAACGGCGCCGGCAGCGCGGCAAACACCGCTGCCAGGTACGCATAAAACTGGAGATTGGCCCAGCGGTCGGGCAGCAACTCCTTCATATTGGGCAGGATCACGCTCATATTGAGCAGCGCCAACTGCCGGTGCTGGAGATGAAACCAGGAGAGAAACGGCACGATCCGATAGAGCATGCCATTGACGAAGGAGAGAGCCGAGCCGAGCAACAGCACCCCCATCAGCAACGGCGAACCGGTGGCGGAAGCGGCGTCCGGCAGCCAGCCCCCCCCGGCAAACAGCAGCAGGGCGGCCACGGCGAGGGCGATGCCCAGATACCAGAACAGCAGGGAGGGATTCAGGATGCGCCGCCTGCGCCGTGCCAGCAGCCGCAGGGTTACCACGAAAAACAGCAGATAACCCAAGCCCAGCAGCCACAGCGGCAACCCGGGCAGCCAGGCGGGAAGCCCTACCCGTTCAGCGGCAAGCCCCAGCAGCAGCCACAGCGACAGGCAGACGAAGCCTCCACCGGCCCAGAAGCGGCGCATCCACAACGGATACTCCGGCGTGACCTGAAACATCGGCAGCACCTGGTAGGAGACGCCGACCAGCAACAACCCGACCCAGCCGAGCAGGCCCCAGTTGAGGTGCAGCCCGGTCCACAGCAGCGGATCGGCGACGCCCCAGGCACCGACCATCCCACCGGCCAGATAGCCCCCGATACAGAGGGTCACCAGCAGCGCCGCCAGGGCCGCGCGCATGCCGCCGACCGTATGGCTGGGGAGCGTGACCCGCCACAAGGCGATACCGACCACCAGCACAAACAGCGTGAAGGCAGCGCCAAGAGCCAACAGCGCGGCGGCCATCCACAGCGCATCCCCGGTCAGAAAGGCGCCGGCAAGGGCCGGCACCCCGACCAGCAGCAGCAGGTGGACCAGGCCACCCGACAACACCACCCGCGGCACGGGTGATCCCGCCACCACCGGCAGCATCTGCAACATGGCGCCGCACATCACCATGGCCAGCACCCCGAGTGTCAGGAGATGAGTGAGGGCCAGTGCCGGGGCCGACCAGCGCGAGGCAAACACCTCGCCCCCTCCCAGCAGCAACAGCAGACCGGCCGCCAGGCCGAACAGGGGGGCACTGAGAAAAAAACGCAGGGGAATCGAGATCGGAGGCGCCTGCTCCAGAGAGAGATTGGCGGTACTCAGCATTGGAGATCACATCCCGCCCCGATCTCGGCGGCTGCGTCGTCCTGGCGCCAGATAAAGATCTCGTAACCCGCCGCACCACCTTCGCGACAGTGCCAGCAGAACCCCGCCTGCTCCAGCAGCGGAAACAGGAGATTTGGCCGACGCCGGTGGAGCACCAGCAGATAGTCACCGGGCGCCAGTCCGGCGATCGCCTCCAGGGTGCGCTCCAGCGGCTCGCAGGGCTCCAGCATGCTGACATCGAGCACCCGCTTCACACCCCCCTCCCCGCCGTGCCGTGCCCGTTGCCGGGGTGCGGCACCTCAGATCTCCCGCATCCGCTCTACCAGGCCGAGCGCCTCGTCGCCAAACGCCTGATCGATCATGCGGTAGAGGATCTGCTCCTCCTTCATGTTGTGCTGCTGCATGATCATCATCAGGGTCTCGGCCAGGCCGAGATAACGTTCCCGATCCCGGAGGGCAACCGCCTGCCCCATCTCCCCCAACAGGGCGCGCATCTGAATGTGCTCCTGGCGCATCATCTGGGTGGGACCCATGGTCTGACCGGTGCGCTCCTCGAAACCGGGGAAGAGCACCGACTCCTCCATCTCGAAATGGTGTTCAAGCGCCTGGGAAAACTCCTTGAACACCGGGTCACCGTGCTGCCAGTCGCTCTTGGCAACAGCCGCCTCGGCGTCAGCGAAGATGTCATCGCAACGGCGGTGATCGATGGTCAGTGTCTCGGCAATCGCGGTCATGGAAAAACGTCTCACTCTGCAAAACGGACAGGGAATTATGTGCTGAATTATGGTTGGCTCATGACAGGCTTCCTTGATCAACATCAACCGTTACCTGGCAGGCCACTACCGGCGGATCATAGCAGAGCGGCCGACCGTGCGCCCCGTTAGGGTGACCGATGACGCCAGGCTAGGGGATCACGCCAGCCCGCTGCACGGCATATGCCGCCGCCTTCAGACGGCGACCGGCGCATTACAAAAAATGAGCAAATTCTAATACACGACGGCACGCATGGAATATTAGTAAATTATTGTAAACGTGAGAGTTTGAAAATTATTTACAGACTTTACAAACCGCCCGCGAGCCCCTAACATGCGGGCATAACAAAATCGCACTCTCCCCGTCGTCGATTCCCTGACTGAGCCCTGCCGAGCCATATCCCTTGAAGCCTGGCAAAGAGCGATGACGACGGCGTTCCCTGGTGACAGGGATTCAGGCAAAGAGCGCCTATAACGACACCAAAGATGTATGAGGATGGATTATGCCAAGCAGTCTGAATGGTGGTTCCAAGAAAAAGACCATCGTTGTCCTTGCGCTGGTCTTCGTGACCGGCGTTCTCTTCACCGGCCTGTTCAACATGGGCCTGTCGGCGACCAACGAGATGGATTTCTGCATCTCCTGCCACAGCATGAAGGTCAACTACGAAGAGTACAAGGAGACCGTGCACTATAAGAACGCCTCCGGCGTGCGGGCCACCTGCTCCGATTGCCACGTGCCCCGCGACCTCGGGCCGAAGCTGGTGATGAAGGTGCTCGCCTACAAGGATGTGCTGGGCGAGTTCCTGGGGACCATCGACACCCCGGAGAAGTACGAGGCCCAGCGCTGGGCGATGGCCAACCGGGTGTGGGACAAGATGCGTGCCAGCAACTCCCGCGAGTGCCGCTCCTGCCACGACTTCGAACAGATGGATCTGAGCGAGCAGGGCCGCAGCGCGCGCAAGCGCCACGGCGCGGCCATGGACGAGGGCAAGGCCTGCATCGACTGTCACAAGGGGCTGGCACACGAAGAACCCGATGAACCCGAAGAGCCTGAAGAAACGACAAGTGAAACCTGAAATTTTGGCGCCCGAAGTTAACCGAACATAAATAGGGAAGGAAGAGATCCATGAAGCAGAAAAAGATCTTGGCCCTGATTCTGAGCGCCGGACTTAGCTTGTCAGCCCTCGCGGGTGAGACCCATATCGAAAGCGAATTCCGCCTCGCGGCGGGCGTGGATGACGTCGAGACCATGAGCCGGCTGCTCGACCAGGGGGTGGCGGTCGACAGCCCCAACAGCATCGGCAAGACCGCCCTGATGATGGCCATCGAGAACGACAACATGGCGGCCACCGTACTACTGCTCAACCGGGGCGCCGACGTCAACCTCGCCACCAAGGCGGGCTGCACCGCGCTCACCTTCGCCGCCGAAAACGGCCACGACGCCCTCACCGCCCTGCTCCTGGAGCGCGGCGCCGACATCAACGCGCGCACCAGTGCCGGCTGGGGCGCCCTGACCATCGCCGCCCGCTACGGCCTGACCGACATGGTCGATCAGCTGCTCTACAAGGGCGCCGATCCCAACGCAACCGATGAGCACCAGCGCACCGCCCTGATGCACGCGGCGGAGAAGGGCCATTCCGAAACGCTGGCCCTGTTGCTGCGAAGCAGCGGCGACATCCATGCCGTAGACGATCACGGCGCCACGGCGCTGATCATCGCCGCCGACAGGGGCCACGCGAATGTGATCAACGCACTGCTCGACGCCGGAGCCGATATCGATGCCGCCGACCAGGATGGCGCCACCGCCCTCATCTGGGCCGTCGGCCAGGACAACGAGCAGGCTGCAGAGCTGCTGATACACCGCAAGGCCAACGTCAACAAACAGGACCTGGACGGCGTCACCCCCCTGATGGAGGCGGCCTCGGTTCGCTCCGAACACCTGACCAAGGTGCTGCTTGAGTACGGCGCCGACCCCGCCATCCAGGACCGCGACGGACGCACCGCCCTGGACATCGCCAAAAAGAAACGCAATAAAAAGGTGATCAGTCTGTTGCAGGAGCGGATGGGCGGTTAGGAGCACGACACATCGCCTGTCGCGGAAGACCGCGACGGCGTGTTTTATCCGCCCGAACAGGGCGGAGAGAGAATGCGACCACTCTGAAAATACTTGGAGTAGGATGCATTGTGAAGAAGAAGAGCAGTGAGAAAACTCTTCATGATCGCAAAAATAAGCCTGAAAACCAAAGGAGGTATCATGGCGTATAAAACGTTAACAACGGCTGCCTTGGCTGCCGGTCTCATGATCGGTGCTTCGTCTTCCGCGATTGCAGCCGACAAACCGAAACTGATGATGGGCGCCGATGCCAGCATGCTCTCCAATACCTGCGCCGGCTGCCACGGAACCAACGGCGTCAGCCAGGGTCCGGCCGCTCCCACCATCGCCGGACTCTCTCCCGACTATTTCGTCGAGCTGATGGCTGGTTTTGCCAGCGGCGAGGTCAAGTCCACCATCATGGGTCGCATCGCCAAGGGTTACACCGAGGATGAGATCAAGGCTATGGCCGGTTTCTACTCGGAGAAGAAGTTCGGTGCCGCAACCCAGGAATTTGATGCCGCCCAGGTCAAGGACGGCGCCAAGATCCACGACAAATACTGCGAAAAGTGCCATGCCGAGGGCGGCACCTCTGCTGAAGACGATGCGGGCATCCTGGCCGGCCAGTGGACCACGTACACCAACTGGCAGCTTGCCGACTTCCAAGCGGGCGATCGTGAAGCCCCGAAGAAGATGAAGAAGCAGATGAAGAAGATGCTCGACAAGCACGGCAGCAAAGGCGTTAGCGCCCTGCTCAACTACTATGCCAGCCAGCAGTAAGAGAAGGTAGGAGAGAAGCTATTATGAAGATTACCCGTAGAGGATTTATTCAAACCGCTGGCGCAGCCACGGCTGCCGGAATGGTCGGCGTGCCCTACATCGCCATGGGTGCGAGCAAGAAGGTCGTTGTCGTCGGCGGCGGTACCGCGGGCGCCACGGCCGCCAAGTACATCCGCATGGCCGACGCCAACGTCGAGGTCACCCTGATCGAGGCCAACAAGCACTACCACACCTGCTACCTCAGCAACGAAGTGCTGAGCGGTGAGCGCACCATGGACTCCATCAAGTTCGGCTATGCCGGCCTGGAGGGCCACGGCGTCAAGGTGGTGCACGACAAGGTGACCGGCATCGATGCCGCCGCCCGCGTGGTCAAGACCGAAGGTGGCGCCACCTTCAACTACGACCGCTGTGTCGTCGCCCCCGGCATCAGCTTCAACTGGGACGCCATCGAAGGCTACGATGCCGATGTCGCGGAGAAGATCCCCCACGCCTGGAAGGCCGGTCCCCAGACCGCCACCCTGCGCAAGCAGCTCGAGGACATGAAGGATGGCGGCACCGTGGTCATCGCCGCGCCGCCGAACCCCTTCCGCTGCCCCCCCGGACCTTACGAGCGCGCCAGCCAGATCGCCATGTATCTGAAAGAGCACAAACCCAAGTCCAAGGTCATCATCATGGACCCCAAGCCAAAATTCTCCAAGATGGGCCTGTTCACCGGCGCCTGGAAGAAGCTCTATGGCTACGGTACCGACAACGCCATGATCGAGTGGCACGGCGAGCAGGAGGAGTCGGGCATCGTCTCCGTCAACGCGGCCAACAACAGCATGACCAGCGCCTTCGGTGACGAGATCAAGGCCGATGTGCTGAACGTTATCCCGCCCCAGAAGGCGGGCACCGTCGCCATGGCCGCCGGCCTGACCAACGACAAGGGCTGGTGCCCGGTGGATCTTGCGACCTTCGAGTCCACGCAGCACGCCAACATCCACGTCATTGGTGACGCCTCGGTGGCCACCGGCATGCCGAAGTCCGGCTACGCCGGCAACTCCCAGGCCAAGGTCTGCGCCGCCGCCGTTGTTGCACTGCTCAACGGTCAGGAGCCCGGCACGCCCTCCTATGTCAACACCTGCTACTCCATCGCGGGCAAGGACTACGGCTTCTCGGTTGCGGCGGTCTACCGCCTGGCCGAGGACGGATCCAAGATCACCGCCGTCTCCAGCGGCCTGACCCCGGGGGATGCAAGCCCCGAAACGCTGAAGCGCGAGGTGGCCTACGCCCACAGTTGGTTCAAGAACATCACCCACGACATCTTCGGCTGATCGACCTGAACCGGTAGTGCAAACGGGGCCTTCGGGCCCCGTTTCTTGTTGGGCAAACCCAAACGCGCCCAACCTGCTGGAGACTGTCGACTCGACAAGACCTGGGGAGATAGGGCCGGCGTCGGTGTCGCACCCAGGGCACCCCCGTAATGGATGCCCAACACAAAGAGGCGCCACGGGAGAACCGTGGCGCCTCTTCTTTTCCAACCACCCGCGACCGCCCATCCCATCACCCGACGCACCGGAACGCCCCGGTTGCGGGTGAAGCGCGGCGGGGGGCTCAGCGCCGCATATACTGCTCCGGCGCATACCCCCTGTAGTATTTCGGAAAATCCGGGTTGTGCCAGCCGGGCTTGCCCAGCCTCTCCGCCGGGGGCTGGATGCGGGAGACATAATCCATCACCGCCGCCACGTCGCGCCCGCTGAACCCCCGGATCTGCTTGACCATCTTGGGATCGGCATTGCGCCGCTTGCCGATCCGGATCCAGTCGAACTGGCGTACCAGATAGCGGTAGTGCTGACCCTGGATCAGGGGCACATGCTCCGCGGCATTGCCCTCCCCGCGTTCACCGTGGCACTCCACACAGTTGTCCTTGTAGAGCCGCTCGCCATGGGCCAGATCGCGACCCGACCCCACACCGTTCTGAGGGGTCATCGGCAGCTGCTCGATATAGGCCGCCACATCGGCCATCTCCTGGGCACCCCCCATCAGCTGGGGGACCGCGAACGGACGCATGGTCGGATTGTCACGGTTGCGCGCGCGGATGTCCGCCAACTGCTTGATCACCACGCTCCTGTGCTGCCCTGCGATCTGCGGATAGACGCCGTTTGCTCCACCCCACCCCTCCGGGCTGTGGCAGACGGTGCAGATCGTATAGACCTTGCGCCCATTCTCGGTATCGGGGGTCTTGGCCAGGGCCTCCTCCGACTCCCTGCCCGCGATCTCGGCATTATCCGCCAGCACTACCCCGCCCGGCAGGGCGAGAATCGCGGCCAGCGCGCCATTCAATAGTTGTTTTCGTATCAAGGACCGACTCCTAAATCTCGTGCGGAGAGCCGCCAGCTCTGTCGTGAAAAATATCAAAGGGGCTAAATGTAAACCAAGATTGGGTGGGTTTCCAACAGATAAACAAATAATTAGGCAAACTTTGAGTGATCCTGGCGCAATGCGAAACGATACCATGGGGTGAAAAGCCGGACTCGGGACGGGTTTCGCCCTGCCATGCCTGCGACGTGTAACGCCGCTGTAACATGGATCCTGCAACATCGCCTATACTGGGGCTTCAACTCCAGGCTTCACGCAAGACCCCGGTTCCGACCGGGCCGCCAGATCCCAGCCGCTGCTGGAGTGCAGCGGGGGTTGTTTCAGAGCCGCCGGAAACCCATCATCATGCCCCGCAACCATCCCCGCACATGAGTATACGCTGGAAACTCTACCTGACGATCGTCATGGCCATGCTGATCAACCTGGCCGTCAACCACTATGCGGCGCTCACCTATAAGGAGGCCACCCGCCAGGCGGCGGAGATCCGCGAATACACCACCCGTATCGTCACCGGCGCCCTCACCTCACAGGTCCACTTCAAAAAGCAGGTCCAGGAGTGGAAAAACATCCTGCTGCGGGGATATGAACCCGGAATGCTTGAGCAGTACCAGGGGCTGTTCGAACACGAAGAGGCGGCGACCCGCCAGCGCATCACCGCCCTCATCGAACTGCTCGAAGAGGGCAGCGCGGCGATCGAGACCGCGCGCTCCTTCCAGGCCGCCCACCACCGGCTGGGGATCGCCTACCGCCAGGCCCTGGAGGCATTCGACCCGCGCGACCCGGCCTCGCACCTGGAGATCGACCGCCGGGTGCGAGGCATCGACCGCCAGCCCAGCAGCCTGATCGACGAGGTGGTTGCCTCCTCGCTCGCCTACAAGGATGCCAAGCTGGGCCAACTGGAGGAGGAGCTGGCCCTGACCGAGCGGCGCATTCTGGCGGCCCTGGTGGGACTGTTGATCCTCACCATCTTCAGCTTTGTGCTGATCTCGAACTACCACATCGCCCGCCCCATCATGGCGGCCACCCGGGTGGCGCGGCGCATCGCCGCCGGTGACCTCAAGGGCGAGATTCCCCGTGGCGGCCGGGATGAACCCGGTCAGCTGTTCGAATCACTGCGCTCGATGCAGAAGAATCTGCGCATCAGCCAGAAGCGCCTCAAACATGAGCGCAAATCCCTCGCCCGCCGCGTAAAACGCCGCACCCGCGACCTGCGCTTTGCCAACGAGGAGCTGGCCCGCGCCGCCAAGGCCAAGGACCTGTTCCTGGCCACCATGAGCCACGAACTGCGCACCCCCCTGACCACCGTGCTCGGACTCACCGAAATGCTCAAGGACCGCCTCTACGGCCCCCTCAATGACGCCCAGGAGAAATCCCTGAGCACGGTCGAGGAGAGTTCCCGCCACCTGCTGACCCTGATCAACGACATCCTCGACGTGGCCAAGGTGGAATCGGGCAAGATGGAGCTGAAGTGGGACTACATTCCAGTCGCCCAACTCGTTGAGGCGAGCCTGCGCCTGGTGCGCCAGCCGGCCCAGAAAAAGAGCCTGCAACTGGAGTCCTCGATCGACCCGGCCATCAGCCTGATCCACGGCGACAGCCGACGCCTCAAGCAGGTGCTGGTCAACCTGCTCGGCAACGCGGTGAAATTCACCCCCGCCGGGGGCCGCATCGGACTCGACGTGACCCTGGGCGAGAACCGCAAATCGGTACACCTGAGCGTCTGGGACACCGGCATCGGCATCGAGGAGGGCCACCAGGCGCGTCTGTTCGAGCCCTTCGTCCAGCTCGACAACGAACCCACCCGGCGCTACAGCGGCACCGGCCTCGGCCTGACCCTGGTCAACCGTCTTGCCCAACTCCACGGCGGCGCCATCGAGGTCGAGAGCCACCCCGGCCAGGGGAGCCGGTTCACCTTCAGTCTGCCCTGGAAAAAGGCCAGGAACCTGCCTGAAAAGGTGGAGATCAGGGGAGGGACCCTGGACAACGACGACACGCCTCCGGAGAATCTCGGCCGGATACACATCCTGCTGGCCGAGGACAATGTCGCCAACCGAGGCATGATCAGCGAGTTTCTGCGCCATCAGGGCCTGAGCGTCAGCGTCGCCCTGGACGGCCCGGACGTGATCCGCCAGGCCACCGGCGGCAACCCGGACATCATCCTGATGGACATCCAGCTCAAGGAGCTCAACGGCTTTGAGGTGACGCGGGAGCTGCGCCGCCATCCCCGCCTCGCCCAGACCCCCATCATCGCCCTCACCGCGCTGGCCATGCCCGGTGACCGCGAGCGCTGCCTCGAAGCCGGGATGGACGACTACCTGAGCAAGCCAATGGGGCTCAAGGAGCTATACCGGCGGATACTCGATTTCATCACGGACCGCTGAGACGCGCGACCGGCCCCTGGCCCAGCCGCATGAGCCCGCGCACGCGCCACCGAAGGCCTCACAGCGCTATCCGCCGCGCCTCGACCACGAACCGGTCGCTGCCGCCGGGGGAGAGGGCATCGAAGGGATAGCAGGTAATCAGGGTCAGCTGCGCCCCTTGCCGCCGCAGTGGGGCGGAGTCCGTCTCGTGCACCACGCCGCGCCGGTAAACCGCATAGCGCACACGCGCGCCATCGCGGCGTTCCAGTTCGATTCGGTCACCCACGCGCAGGTCTCGAAGGAAGCGGAAATGGGTGTCCCGATGGCCGCTGATGGCGCTGTTTCCGGCGCTGCCCGGGGGCGCCGAGGCAAACAGGTGTCCCGGACCGAAGGCCAGGGTCCGCCCGCTGGCCCCCGCCAGGACCACCTGGCGGATGCCGAGCCGATCCACCCGCAGCCGCGCCACCGGCCAGGTATCGGCCCAGGGCCAGGGCAGGGGCCGCGCCTCGCCCACCCGGGCGCGCTCCCAGGCCCGCTCCAGAAGCTGCTGGGCCAGCCACGCCTTGGCTTCGATGTAGATCCCCTGCCCGAGCTGCGACAGGCCGAGGAGGATCAGCACCCACACCAACCACCGTTTCACGCACCACCCCCGGTGGCGCGCTTCAGAATCCACCCGGCCAGGGTTAACAGCCCCCCGAGCAACAGGTGCAGGGGGGCCGGAGTGGCGGTTCTGGGCAGGGTACCGAACACCTTGGAGGCGCTCCACCCCTCCGGCAGTTCAGTGGCGACGGCGTGCGAGACAAGCCCCTGGTCAGCGGGCCTGGAGGGGCGCCTCTCCACGGCCACCAGGCTGGTGTAGGGGGTGACCAGCCCATGCCCCAGGGCCACCTCCAGGACCTCTCCACGCACCTCTTCCCCGGACCTCCCCCGGGCGCGCTGATCGAGCAGATCGGCAACCTTGCGCCGAGCCCATAGCAGGTGCACACCTGGGCTCTGGGCGCCGCCCCGAGGTGTCAGTTCACGCGCCCAGGCCCGCCCGGCCGTGCGTCCGCTAAGGCGCACCCCACCCGCCCCCAGATCGCCCTTCAGGGCCACCAGCAACGGCTCACCGGCATACAGGTCGGGAATGCGCCGGGGCCACACATCCGGCTGCGCGTCCCCGTTCCAGCTCAGCTCGATGTCGGTCAGCACGGGTGACTCCAGCTTCATAAACAGGGCGTTCATCTTCTCCCGCACCTCACCCGGATCGCCGATATAGGTGTAGCTGCCGCGTCCGAACAGCGCCGCACGGGTCATGAAATAGCTGTTCGGCGCCGAGCCGATACCAACGGTGAACAGCCGGCTCGCGCCGAGACGCTGGCGGATCAGTTCGAACAGGGCCTCCTCGTTGCCCACGCTGCCGTCGGTCATAAACACCACCTGGCGCAGCAGCGGCGTCTCCCGCCGTCCGTCTAGCGCCGCCGCCAGCGCCGGGGCCATCTCGGTGCCGCCGTCCGCCTCCAGGCCATCGACATACGCCAGCGCCCGGCTCAGGTTGTCCCGGCTGGCCGCCACCGCCGACGGGAACAGGACCCTGGCATGACTGTTGAACTCAACCACATTGAAGCGGTCGGCGGGGGTGAGCCGACCGAGGGCCAAGCGCAGGGCGCCCCGCGCCTGCTCGATGGAACCGCCGTGCATCGACCCCGAGGTGTCCACCACCAGGATCATCTCCCGTGGAACGGGGTCTCGCACCGCCCCGACATGGGGCGGCATCACCATCAACAGGGCGTACTCCTCGCCCTTCCAGTGCTCGCTGAACAGCGCCCCATGGGGTTCATCCCCGGCACGCGGCGCCCAGTTGAGGACGAAGTCGCGGTTTGCCAGAACCGACTCGCGCAGGCGGATGCGGTGGACTCCACCCTCATCCCCCAGGCGCTCGATGGCGTGGTGGGGGCTCTCCAGCAGGGCCAGGGGGAAACCCGGCGCCAGCCGAATCTCCATGGCCACCCGGTTGGCCCGCTCCGCGCCCGGCTCCCGCAGCGGCGGGGTGATCCGCGAGGCGTCCGGCACCTGGTCGGTATCCCGCGCCCAGCCGCCGCCAAATCCCCCGAGATCGCCGCTCCCGGCGACCCGTCCGGGAATGTAGCGGGGCGCCACCACCATCGGGAAGCGGATCGAGAACCGCCCCTGATCGTAACGCAGCGCCTGCTGGTACTCGATCTCCACCCCCACCTCCTCGCCCGGTCCGATATTGGCCACGGCGGTGGTGAAGATATTCGGCCGCTGCTGGCTCAGCAGACTCGCCTTGCGCCCCTCGCGGCGGGCCTGCTGATACTGTCTGAGCGCCTGTGCCTTCTCCCTCACCTCGCCCTCCACCAGGCGCTCGCCGATGCGCAGGCGCATGCGATCAACCGCCGCCGCCTCCGGCAGGGGGAACACGTACACCCCCTCCACCCACCGCTCACCCGGATTGCGGAAACGCTGCTTTACGACCACCCGCGCGGTCATGCCGCTGATCTCCATGCGCACGTCGGTGTCCAGCAGCGGCGCCTCACCGCCGCCCCCCCCATCGACGGAGCGCAACCGCAGGCGGGGACCACGCACCTCGTCCCGCACCGACTGCGCAACAGGTTCATTGAAGGGTGCCTCACCGGCCCGGGCCGGCCAGGAGAGAAGCAGAATCAACGCCCCCAGGGCCAGCGCGCCGGCCACGCCGCTGGCCACCGAATAGAGCGATAGATAGCCGATGTCGCGAATCAGTCCACGCTCAGCGTGCGCTCTTTTCATGATCCCCACCCCCCTCGTCCCGACGGCGCGCCTCGCGCCGGTACTCTTCTCTTGGCCGCTCACTCCCGTCGAGACGGTAGCTGAAGCGGCCGGGCGCCTCTGGCGAGGCATACAGAAACGCCTCGCTCAAGGGCCGTATCACGCCTCTTCTGATCTTCATGAGCGCTCCTCCAACTCCAGGCGGATCAGTACATGCAAGAGTGTCGCTACCTCGTGAAAGATTTTGGGACATCCCAGTCCCCAAAATCGACTCGCCAACGCGACAGCCGTTACTGCCCCGACCGTCCTGCGCTCATCACGACTCCGTCCCGCACATTGCAGCAAAGCTGCTCGTGCGCAACTCCGTCATGATGACCACAATGACTCTACGGCGTGTCGGATGCGCTATTTGTATGCCCTACGTCACTCCCTATCGGTCGTAACTGCGGCCATACAACCGCGCCTACGCCTATCGGGGACTAACCGCCTTCGCTTCGCTCTCCATGGCGGTTAGCGGCGGTCGAACCCCATCCCCTCCCGGTCCTGCCGCGCATACCCGTGGCGCTGCTCGCCATGGCTGTGAGCCTGCATACGCCCCGGAGCGACACCGGCATCGCGCAGAAATCCGACAACGGCCTCCGCGCGCCTTCGTGAAAGCCGGTTATTGAGCGGCTCGCTGCCACGCGCATCGGCGTGGGCGTCGATCCGCAGACGCAGTTCCGGCAGTGCCATCAGGGTCGCCGCCAGCTGCCGCAAGCGTGGCGGATACTCGGGCTCCAGCAGCGCCGTGGCGGTACGGAACTGGATGTTTATCGAAAAGCCCTCCACCAGCATGCGTAGCTGGCGGGCTCGGCGGGCCCGGGAATCGCGCAGTTCGCCCTCCAGCCGCTGCTGTCGCAGCGACTCCTCTGTGAGGCGCAGACGCAGCCCCTCCAGATCCTGCCGCGCCTGCCCCAGCGCCTGATCCATTGCACTGTCGCGCCCCAGCAACGCACCCCCGGCCAACCCCACCACCAGACCCGGCGGCCCGCCGATGAGTGCCCCCGCCAGGGCGCCAATCCCCATCCCCTGCTGCTGGCGCAGACGCACCTCGCCGCGGTAATCCGCCTCTGCCGCATCAGCCAGGGGGGATACCCCCGCCGCCGCCGCCATCACCATCACAACCCACCTGCTTTTCATTTTTCATCTCCCATGCGCGAACTGGCCCAGCGCGCCATCCGTGGCAGAACCGGCCTCCCTCGCCTGCGCCGGATTACTCTGTTGCTGTGTTTCATTAGAGCGCGCCGGTGTGGCACCGCCCTGCCCCGGTTGGGGCAGGGCGGTGGCAGATTCGGGCGAAACTGTGGCAGACTTGCAGCCTGCGAGGGCCCCGGTGGCACGCTCCCGCGCTGTCCCGGATATTCGGGTGGAGGCGATTGGCCAACCGCCACTGTTCTGATGAATCGGTTCTTCCGGGAGCGGTCCGCGCGATGTCCACCTTCCATTTCCAGCGCTTCTCGGTAATCCAGGAGCAATCGGCCATGCGCGTGTGCACCGACGCCACCCTGTTCGGGGCGATGGCCCCGGTGCGGCGCGGCGACCGGGTGCTGGATATCGGTACGGGGACCGGGCTGCTGGCCCTGATGGCGGCGCAGTTGGGCGCAGCGCGGGTGCGCGCCGTGGAGCTGTGCGGGAAGACGTGCCGGGAGGCGGCCCTGAATTTCACCAACAGTCCCTGGAGTGACCGGCTGCGGGCCGATCACCAGGCGATCCAGGATTTCGCCCCACACAGCCGGGAGCACTTTGACCTGATCATCAGCAACCCGCCCTTCTTCGACCGCCACAGCAAATCGGAACCGCCAGGGCGCAGGCTCGCCCGCCACACCGACCGGCTGCCCCATGCCGAGCTGATCGCCGCCGTGGGGCGGCTTCTCGAACCCGACGGAAGCTTCTACCTGCTGCTTCCGACCCCGGCGGTGGAGGCGTTCCAGGAGCGGGCCCGCGCCTCGGACCTGCACCTGATCAGACGCATCGACTACCGGGGCCACGCCGACAACCCGCCGAAAGTGGCGGCACTCACCTTCCGGCGCCATGGGGAGGAGGAGGCGCGCGAGACCCTGACCATCTATTCGTCCCACCGCACCTATTCGCCCCAGAGCGAACGTTACCTGGCCGATTTTCTGCTGCGCTTCGCGCCCGCCGGAAGTCGGCTTCGACACCCCGGAACCGGGGCCGCTAACGAAGGCCGCCAACCCGAGTGATAATAATCACGAAGCACGGGAAGAATGGTTCCTTTAACTCTGATATTCTTGGACTTATGAGCAAGCTGCGTATCATCAGAAGATACAACGCCTACTATCAGGGATGGTGCCTGGCATTCGGCGAACACCGGGCCAATTACGATGAGCACAGAGAGGTCAACTGGCTCATCGGAGAGGAGCGCATGGGGCTGATCCTGGCACCCGGGCTCCGGAAGCGGCTCGCGCGCGCGCTGCTGCGCAGGCAGGATGAGGTCCCGGAGCTGGTGTTGACGGAGACCTCGCTGTCGGTCGGGGAGTGGGACTACCACTTCAGCGAGCGCCACGATCTCGATCACCTGCGGCTGTTTCGCGAGTTCATGAACGGCGGTGAAGAGCTGCACATGTTTCTCAGCAGCCACTTCTGCTACCCGCCGAAGACGCGCATCCTCACCTTCGCCCGGCGCAAGCCCCTGGCCATCATGTACAAGGAGATGCAGCCGCTGAGCCTGATCAGCGGCTGATCACACCCCGCGGACCCACCCCTCGTCGCTCAGATCGATCCCCCCGGCCGCCGGCTCCCTGGGCAGGCCTGGCATGGTGACGATATCGCCGGTCCAAGAGTGTCGCTACCTCGTGAAAGATTTTGGGACATCCCAGTCCCCAAAATCGACTCGCCAACGCGACAGCCGTTACTGCCCCGACCGTCCTGCGCTCATCACGACTCCGTCCCGCACATTGCAGCAAAGCTGCTCGTGCGCAACTCCGTCATGATGACCACAATGACTCTACGGCGTGTCGAATGCGCTATTTGTATGCCCTACGTCACTCCCTATCGGTCGTAACTGCGGCCATACAACCGCGCCTACGCCTATCGGGGACTAACCGCCTTCGCTTCGCTCTCCATGGCGGTTAGCGAAGGCGAGCAGGTAACCGGCCCCGGCCGCCACCCGCACCGACTCCACCGGCAGCTCGAAGCCATCCTGCGCACAGGCCCCGTCGGGGTCGCCGCTCAACGACAGGTGGGTCTTGGCGATACAGATCGGCAGCCCGCCGTAGCCGAGGGACTCGATCCGCTCCAGCTCCCGGCGCGCCTGACGGCTGAAGCCGACCCCGGCGGCCCCATAGATGGTCCGCGCCACGGCACCGATCTTCTCCCGTGGCGTCGCCTCCAGGGGGTAGAGGTAGCGCACCGGAGGCCGGGGCCGCGCGGCCGCCTCGATCACCGCCTCGGCCAGGGAGCGGGCCCCCTCCCCACCCTCGCGGTAGGCGTCGCAGCGGGCCACGCTCAGTCCGCGCTCACGACACCCCTGCTCCACCGCGGCCAGGGCCGCCTTGCTGTCGCCGTCGAAGCGGTTGATGGCGATCACCGGCTCAAAGCCGAAGGCGCGCACACTGCGCACGTGGTGATCCAGGTGCCGCATGCCGCGCCCGATCTGCTCCACCTCGTCCTCCTGCCCCTCCCCAGCGGGGCAGCCGTGCAGACGCAACGCACGAACCGTCACCACCAGTACCACCGCGCTGGGCCAGAGCCCGGAGCCACGGCACTTGATATCGAAAAACTTCTCCGCTCCCAGGTCGAAGCCGAAACCCGCTTCGGTCACCACATAATCGGCGCGCGCCGCCGCGCTGCGGGTGGCGATGACGCTGTTGCAACCATGGGCGATGTTGCCGAAAGGACCACCATGGACCAGCGCCGGCGCCCCTTCGCTGGACTGGACCAGATTGGGCAGGATCGCATCCTGCAACAGGGCGGCCATCGCCCCGGTGGCGCGCAATTTGGCGGCGGTAACCGGCTCGCCGCCACGATCGAAGCCCACCAGGATGTGCCCCAAGCGCCGTTTCAGATCCGCCGTGTCCTCCGCCAGACAGAGGATCGCCATCACCTCGGAGGCGGCGGTGATATCGAAGCTGGCCTCCCGCGGCACCCCGTTGGCGCGCCCCCCCAGGCCGGTGACCACCTGGCGCAGGGCCCGGTCATTGACATCCAGCACCCGCCTCCAGAACACCTGGCGGTGCTCCAGATCGAGACCGCTGCGAAAGTGCACCGCGTTGTCGAGCAACGCCGCGAGCAGGTTGTGGGCGGCCCCCACCGCGTGAATGTCGCCAGTGAAGTGCATGTTGATCCGGGTCGATGGCTCCAGCCGGCAGCGCCCCCCTCCCGTGCCGCCCCCCTTCATACCGAAGATCGGACCGAGCGAAGGCTCGCGCAGGGCCAGGCAGGCAGAGTGGCGCAACCGCCGCAGACCCTGGGCCAGGCCGATGGATACGGTGGTCTTGCCCTCCCCGGCCCGGGTCGGGTTGATGGCCGAGACCAGGATGATCCGCCCTGCCGGTTCTTCACCCGGCACCGGCAGGGCCTGGCGCCGAATCTTCGCCATCCGGTCACCGAAGAGCATCAGATCCTCCCGGCCCAGGCCCAGCTCCTCCGCCACCTGTTGTATCGCGCGCATAGTCCCGTCCTGTTCACAGATGCCACACCCGATCCATAGTACCCGATCGGCGCGATTTCCAGCACCGCCACCCTCCGGTTTATCTCCCGACGCCGTTTCGGCTACTATGCGCAGATGAGCAGAGAGATCGCCATCGTCGAGGATGAAGCGGCCATCCTCGCAAACTACCGGGACCTCCTGGAGCGCCAGGGCTATCGGGTACGCGGGTTCGGCAACCGCCAGGAGGCCCTGAACGCCCTCAGCCAGCAGCTGCCCGATCTGGCGATCCTCGACATCGGACTGGGCGACGAGGTGGAGGGAGGCTTCGAACTGTGCCGGGAGCTGCGCAGACTCTCCGACACCCTGCCCATCATCTTTCTCACCGCCCGCGACAGCGACCTGGACACGGTCTCGGGGCTGCGCCTGGGTGCCGACGACTACCTGACCAAGGACATCACCCTGGCCCACTTGAGCGCGCGCATCGCCGCCCTGTTCCGGCGCATGGACGCGATACGCCAGCCCGTGGACCCGGCCCGCACCCTGACCCGTGGCCCGATCACCATCGACCTCGACCGCCTGCAGGCCCGCTGGCACGACAAGAGTGTCGCTACCTCGTGAAAGATTTTGGGACATCCCAGTCCCCAAAATCGACTCGCCAACGCGACAGCCGTTACTGCCCCGACCGTCCTGCGCTCATCACGACTCCGTCCCGCACATTGCAGCAAAGCTGCTCGTGCGCAACTCCGTCATGATGACCACAATGACTCTACGGCGTGTCGGATGCGCTATTTGTATGCCCTACGTCACTCCCTATCGGTCGTAACTGCGGCCATACAACCGCGCCTACGCCTATCGGGGACTAACCGCCTTCGCTTCGCTCTCCATGGCGGTTAGCGAATGAAAGGTGCGCCAAGGGTGCTGAGGACGCGGTTTCCGGTCAGGCCGAAGATAAAATCGGTGTACGGGTCATCGAGCGCCAGTTGCATCAACTCGGGGTTGGAGAAGTGGCCGTCGCCGCGCATGACGACAAGAGTGTCGCTACCTCGTGAAAGATTTTGGGACATCCCAGTCCCCAAAATCGACTCGCCAACGCGACAGCCGTTACTGCCCCGACCGTCCTGCGCTCATCACGACTCCGTCCCGCACATTGCAGCAAAGCTGCTCGTGCGCAACTCCGTCATGATGACCACAATGACTCTACGGCGTGTCGGATGCGCTATTTGTATGCCCTACGTCACTCCCTATCGGTCGTAACTGCGGCCATACAACCGCGCCTACGCCTATCGGGGACTAACCGCCTTCGCTTCGCTCTCCATGGCGGTTAGCGGAGGCGGCCAACATCCTGGTCGACGCCACCAGCGTCAGCACCCATATCAAACGCATCCGCCGCAAATTCGAGCAGGCCGACCCCGGTTTCAACGCCATCGAGACGGTCTACGGCATGGGCTACCGCTGGCACACCTGATGGCTCAACCGGCCACACCGCGGCCCTTCCGCCACAGCATCCGTTTCCGGCTGCTGCTGGTATCCTTGTCGGTCCTGCTCATCCCCTGGGTGGGCTACCGCTATCTCCAGGAGACCGAGTCCTATCTCCGCCAGGGGCAGGAACAGCTGCTGTCGAACACGGCGCGGGCCGCCGCGCAGATGCTGCGCGGTCATGGACGGCTGCTGGCCTCCGCCCCGGACACCCCCGCCCACGCCATCTACCTGCACCCGATCGACGGCGACATCAACCTCGACGGCTACGCCGACGAGTGGGGTCCGCTGCTGCCCAACCGGCGGCATATCGGCAATACCCCGACACTGGGACTGGACCTGCTCGCCGCGACCCACGGCGGCTACCTCTACCTGCTGATCGACGTCAACGACGAACAGATCACCTATCGCCCCCCCGGCAGTCCCGAGCTCGATCAGAGCGATTTCGTGGAACTGCTGCTGGAGAACAGCCACGGCGAGCTCCGGCGCTATCGCATCGCCACCCTGGCGCCCGGCTGGGTGCGGGCCGAACAGATCGCCCCCACGGCCCGGTCGGCGCACCCCCTGCGGACCGAACCGCGCATCCAGGGGGAGTGGCAGGAGCGCCCGGGAGGCTACACGGTGGAGTTACGCATCCCGCGCTACCTGGTCGGCAGACGCCTGAGCGTCAACATCGGCGACCGCGACACGGCAGCCCCCGGCGGGGGGACGCCGATCCGCATCACCAGCGGCGGCGACACCGACACCCCTGGGACGCTGATCGCCCCCAGCGGGGAGCTGGCGGCGATGCTCGCCGGTCTGCCCCGGGAGAACCTCCGCCTCTGGGTGCTCGACCGGGCCGGATACGTCCTCGCCAGCCAGGGGCAACTGCAACGCGAGGAGGACGCCTTCGAGGGCGACCGGCTCCAGATCACCGCAAACCGCCTGCTGCGCGGCCTGTTGCATCTGGCCCTGGGACGGCCGAACGACGCCTTCAGCGACGACCTCACCGGCCGCAGCCGCCTCAC
This sequence comes from Candidatus Sedimenticola endophacoides, assembly GCA_003062205.1. GTDB lineage: Bacteria > Pseudomonadota > Gammaproteobacteria > Chromatiales > Chromatiaceae > Sedimenticola_A > Sedimenticola_A endophacoides. Next base: position 31,747 of record PQCP01000087.1, on the reverse strand, counting down.
CGGACCCGAGGTCGCGGCGGCCCTCGCCGGCCGGGGCGAGAGCCGCCGCCGCGCCACCCCGGACGCCCGGGCGATGATCCTCTCCGCCACCTGGCCGATCGAGGGGCCTTCGGGAGTGATCGGCGCGGTGCTGGCCGAACAGAGCACCAACCAGATCCTCTCCCTGCAGAACCGCGCCACCGAGAGCCTGTTCGGTATCACCCTGCTGCTGTTCGCGCTGCTGCTGTCGATCCTGCTCGCCTTCGCCAGCCGGCTGGCCGGGCGCATCCGCCGCCTGCGCGACCGGACCGAAGAGGCGGTGACCGCGGACGGACGAATCCTCGGTCCATTGAGTGCCGAGCGCAGCCGCGACGAGATCGGCGACCTGAGCCGCAGCTTCGCCGGGGTGCTGGAGCGTCTCGGCGAGTACAACCGCTACCTGGAGGCGATGGCCTCACGCCTGGCCCATGAGCTGCGCACCCCCCTCACCCTGGTCAGCTCCTCGCTGGAAAATCTGGAGCAGGACCCCGCCCTGAATGACCAGCAGCGCCGCTACCTCACCCGGGCCCGGGAGGGGAGCGAGCGCCTGGGGCTGATCCTGCACCGGATGCGCGAAGCGACACGCCTGGAGCAGCTGTTACAGCAGACCGCCATGGAACGCTTCGACCTGGGCCGGCTGCTGAGCATCGCCGCGGAGAGCTACCACGCCGTATTTCCCGGCGTCACCTTTCCGGTCGACGCACCGCAGCGGGAATACTGGCTGCGCGGAGCCCCCGACCTGCTCAGCCAGGCGCTGGACAAACTGGTGGGCAACGCGGTCGACTTCCACACCCCAGGCACCCCCATCGAACTGGGGCTGGATAGCGCCGTGGACGGAGGCATCCGCCTCAGCGTCACCAACCGGGGGCCGCGACTTCCACCGGAGATGGCGCAGGAGGTATTCAACTCGATGGTCTCACTGCGTCCGCACAAGGGTGGCGGACCCCACCTCGGGCTGGGACTCTATCTGGCACGACTGATCTGCGAATTTCACGGCGGCTCCATCGCCGCCGAGAACCTCCCGGATGACGACGGGGTCCGCTTTATCATGACCCTGCCCCGGGAGCCGTGAGCGTGCGGACCGCACCACTTATCGCCGATTCACTGATCCTGATGCCGCTGCTTGCCCGCCGCCTGATGATAGAAGCAAATGCACCGGATGATAAAATCAGCGTGCAAGTCCAAGGCGTACAGAGAAGACAAACCGGACAAGAGTGTCGCTACCTCGTGAAAGATTTTGGGACATCCCAGTCCCCAAAATCTTTCACGAGGTAGCGACACTCTTGTGCGGTTTTGGCCCCCCCTACCCAGCTGACAAGCTGGCTGCCGACACCCAACAGCTTGACTGGTTCAACAGTAAAAACTGGACACCGGCAGAACTCGCCTCTTTTGAAACTGCAATTAAAAACGCCAGAAAAAGCATCAAGGCGATGCGGGACAGAATGGCCAAGGCAAAAGAAGAGGGCAGAAGCCTGAACCAGAAAGATATGAGTTGGTTGGGAGGCAAGACCATAGGCACTCCTGCCGGATATCGCGGAACTTACTACAAAAAGAGCCCGTCATGCGTGAAGGAGGTTATCGACAACTACGAATCCGCCTTCAATACCTCTCATTACCGCGACCTGATGACACACTTCAAGGAAGCGCTGTCCGGCAAAGGGAAAGGGCATATGAACAAGGTCCACTTTAACGTCGAGATCGGCAGAATGCAGGAACTTATTAAGTATCTGCAGCACGCAAAATTCAAGGGCATGAGACCCGCAAAATAGGCAGGCAGCCGGACCTGAGCGTGTGACGCGTCTTCGTGACCTGGTCGATAGTTTTGTGACGCCCGACAGCACATCTTGTGCGCAACCTCTATGCTACGGAACACCCCTGGCACTACTGACTAAGCCAGCACGCCCTTCTCCCGTAGCGCCCGGATCCGGTCACGCACCCGCGCCGCCTCCTCGAACTCCAGGTCCCGGGCGTACTGGTACATCTGCCGTTCCAGCTCCTGGATGCGCCGTGCCATCTGTTTCGGGCTCATGGCGGCGTACTCCGCCTCCGTCTCGGCCACCCGGGCGTAGCGCTCGGCGGGCATCGGGGCACCGGCATGGGCCCCCTCCATGATATCGGCGATCGCCTTGCGGATGGTACGGGGGGTGATGCCGTGGGCCTCATTGTGGGCGATCTGCCGGGCACGGCGCCGTTCGGTCTCGTCTATGGCGCGGCGCATCGAACCGGTCACCCGGTCGGCGTAGAGTATGGCCCGGCCGTTGGCGTTGCGCGCGGCCCGGCCGATGGTCTGGATCAGCGCCCCCTCCGAGCGCAGAAAACCCTCCTTGTCGGCGTCCAGGATCGCCACCAGCGAGACCTCCGGCATGTCCAGCCCCTCGCGCAGCAGGTTGATTCCCACCAGCACATCGAACTCCCCGAGACGCAGGTCGCGGATGATCTCCACCCGCTCCACGGTGTCGATGTCGGAGTGCAGATAGCGCACCCGCACGTCATGGTCGTTGAGGTAGTCGGTAAGATCCTCGGCCATGCGCTTGGTCAGGGTGGTGGCCAGCACCCGCTCGCCCCGGGCCACGGTGTTGTGGATCTCCGAGAGCAGGTCGTCCACCTGACTCAGGGCGGGGCGTACCTCCACCCCGGGGTCGACCAGGCCGGTGGGACGCACCACCTGTTCGGCGACGACCCCGGAGCGCGCCAGTTCATATTCGCGCGGGGTGGCCGAGACATAGATGGTCTGGGGGCTGCGTGCCTCGAACTCCTCGAAACGCAGGGGCCGGTTGTCGAGGGCCGAGGGGAGGCGAAAGCCGTACTCGACCAGGTTCTCCTTGCGCGAGCGGTCGCCCCGGTACATCCCCCCCACCTGGGGTACGGTGACATGGCTCTCATCGATCACCATAAGGGCGTTTTCCGGCAGGTAGTCGAGGAGGGTCGGCGGCGCCTCGCCGGCGTCACGACCCGAGAGGTAGCGTGAGTAATTCTCGATCCCGGAGCAGTAGCCGAGCTCCAGGATCATCTCGATATCGAAGCGGGTGCGCTGCTCCAGGCGCTGGGCCTCCACCAGTTTGCCGTTGCCCCGCAACTGCTCCAGGCGCTGCACCAGCTCCTCCTTGATCAGCTCCACCGCGTCAAGCAGGGTCTGGCGCGGGGTGACGTAGTGGGACTTGGGGTAGATGGTATAGCGCGGCACCCGGCGCAGCAGCTCGCCGGTGAGCGGATCGAACAGCGAGAGCTGCTCGATCTCGTCGTCGAACAGCTCCACCCGCAGCGCCTCGCCGTCGGACTCCGCCGGGTAGATATCGATCACCTCGCCGCGCACCCGGTAGCCGGCGCGCTGCAACTCCATGTCGTTGCGCGTATACTGCAGCTCGGCCAGACGCCGCAGCAGTGCCCGCTGGTCGATCAGCCCCCCCCGCGACAGATGCAGCACCATGCTCAGATAGGAGCGCGGATCGCCCAGGCCGTAGATGCAGGAGACGGTGGCGACGATGATGGTGTCCGGGCGCTCCAGCAGCGCCTTGGTGGCCGACAGGCGCATCTGCTCGATGTGATCGTTGATCGAGGCATCCTTCTCGACGAAGGTATCGGAGGCGACCACATAGGCCTCGGGCTGGTAGTAGTCGTAGTAGGAGACGAAGTACTCCACCGCGTTGTGGGGAAAGAACTCCTTCATCTCGCCGTAGAGCTGGGCGGCCAGGGTCTTGTTGTGCGCCAGGATGATGGTCGGGCGCTGCACCTGCTGGATCACGTTGGCGATGGTGAAGGTCTTGCCCGAGCCGGTGACTCCGAGCAGGGTCATACCCGCCTCACCGTCGCCGATCGCCTCCAGCAGGCGCGCGATGGCCGACGGCTGATCGCCGGACGGCCCGAAATCGCTGACCAGTTGAAATTCCTTTGACATTGGGGATTCTGCCACTACCATGGATCGGCTATTATTGCAGCTGCAAGCAATAAACACACCCTGCGGAGGCGACCCCGCGACGGGTGAACAACCACTCCCTGCAACCACTGAGTCGAGCCTTTACCAGATGAGTATCAAGCTTTCCGCACGCGTCATGGCCGTAAAGCCCTCACCCACCCTTGCCGTAACCGCCCGCGCGGCGGAGATGCGCGCCGCCGGCAAGGACGTCATCGGACTGGGGGCGGGCGAACCCGATTTCGACACCCCCGAGCACATCAAGGCGGCCGCCAGGAAGGCGATCGACGAGGGGTTCACCAAGTACACCCCGGTGGATGGCACGCCCGGCCTGAAGCGGGCGATCATCGACAAGTTCAAGCGTGACAACGGCTTCGACTACGCCCCGGAGGAGATCCTGGTCTCCTGCGGCGGTAAACAGAGCTTCTACAACCTGGCCCAGGCGACCCTGGACGAGGGCGATGAAGTGGTGATTCCGGTCCCCTACTGGGTATCCTACCCGGACATGGCGATCCTCGCCGGCGGCATCCCTGTACTGGTCAACGCCGGCGCCGGCCAGCGCTTCAAGATCACCCCCAAGCAGCTCGACGCCTCGATCAACGAGCTGACCCGCCTGGTGGTGATCAACAGCCCGTCCAATCCCACCGGCATGGCCTACACCGAGGAGGAGCTGGCGGCCCTGGGCGAGGTGCTGCTCGACCACCCCAACGTCGTTGTCGCCACAGATGACATGTACGAACACATCCGCTGGACCGGCAAGCCGTTCGTCAACATCCTCAACGCCTGCCCCGCCCTCAGGGATCGCTGCATGGTCCTCAACGGGGTCTCCAAGGCCTACTCCATGACCGGCTGGCGCATCGGCTACGCCGCCGGACCGGCCAATATTATCAAGGCGATGAAGAAGATCCAGTCCCAGAGCACCTCCAACCCCACCTCGATCGCCCAGGTGGCTGCCCAGGCGGCCCTGGAAGGTCCCCAGGATTGCATCGATGAGATGCTGGTGCACTTCAAGCAGCGCCATGACTATGTGGTGGAGCGGCTCAACGCCATGCCCGGCGTCGAGTGCCTGCCCGCCGACGGCACCTTCTACTGCTTCCCCCGGGTGCAGGAGGCGATCGACAAGATTGCCGGGGTGCACAACGATGTCGAGCTCGCCGAGCACCTGATCGAGCATGCGGGCGTCGCCCTGGTGCCGGGTTCGGCGTTTGGCCTGGACGGACACGTGCGCCTCTCCATCGCCACCAGCATGGAGAACCTGACCAAGGCCCTGGATCGCCTGGAGCGGGCACTGGCGGGATAATCGGAAAATTCCGTATTGACCAGGGGGCGGCGTCCGACAGACAGCCACCGCCCCTTTTTTATGATAGTGGCAGGGTCCCGCCACGGATGGGCGGGGCGCCATAGCACAAGGAGCGTGCCATGTTCCGGCCAAGCGCAAGCCCCGGCGTACAGCGGGGCGTAACACTGATCGAGCTGATCAGCACCCTCGCCGTCGCCGCCGTCCTGCTCACCCTGGCGGTGCCGGGCTTCTCCCGCTGGAGCGAGGAGAGCCGCCTCGTCACGGAGGTGAACACCCTGCTCACCCACCTGCACCTGGCCCGCAGCGAGGCGGTGAAGCAGCGCACGCCGGTCGTCCTCTGCCCGGACGACGGGCAGGGGGACTGCGCCGCCACCATCGAGTGGCAGGCGGGCTACATCCTGTTTCCCGATCTGGACGGAGACCGCCAGCGCGACCCGGACGAACCGCTGCTGCGCCGCTACCGGCCGGACGCCGGTGGCCCACGCATCCGCAGCGCGCGCAGCACCAGGGGACGCAAACGAATCATCTTTTTCCCCACCGGCACCGCCAAGGGCTACAACACCACCTTCACCTTCTGCCCCGGCTCCGGCTCAACCGATCCAAAAGCCCTGATCCTCTCCGCCACGGGCCGCCCCAGAGTCTCCGAAAGACGCCCGGGCGGGGGGGTGATCGAGTGCGGCTGACAAATCGCCAACACGCCCTTGACATGCCATTTCGGGGTGCCTATTATACGCGCCTCGCCAATATTCCTCTGTAGCTCAGTTGGTAGAGCAACGGACTGTTAATCCGTGGGTCACTGGTTCGAGCCCAGTCGGAGGAGCCAAATTCAAGAAACGGCCGGTCTCGCAAGAGATCGGCCGTTTTTTTTACCCCTTGGCTGTCGCGTCCGCAAAAACAGCAACTGTGGGCTGGATTATTTTCTCGCCGGGCTTACAATTCCTTTACATCCGGCGGCGACGCCAGGCGAAGAAAGACCATTTGACGGTTGCAGATGCGATGACCGAAGCGCCCAAAAACGGCACCACTCAGAATTTCGACGGTAAAGACTGCATCTATTACGATGGGTATTGGATCAGGTATTACCCGATCCCCAAAGACACCCTCGCCAACCGCAAGATGCTGATCGACAGCCTCACCAAGCGCACCTTCCACCACACCGAATCGGGCATCAACACGCCGGGGGAGAAGCTGGAAGAGGCCCAGCGCGCCTTCGACAACGAGACCCATCCGGCGAAAAAGCGCGTCAACGGCGCCATGCTCGCCGGCGCCCTGTTCAATCGCGCCACCGACATCTTCACCGCCATCGTGGAACTGGAGGAGAAGGGGGTCAAGGTGAGCCACCACAACGAACTCATGCGCCAGTGCGCCGAGTGCTTCAAACGGGCGCTGGAGCTGGGCAAGCAGGTGAAACACTACAGCGGCCACGAGGGGATCGACGAACTCTGGGGGGAGCCCTTCAAGGCGTTCGCCCAACCCCTGACCGCAGTGTTCGAGTCACGCTACCGCAAGATCGCCGCGACCGTGCGCGCCATTGAAGAGATCACCAGGACGCTGGGACGATCCCTCGGTGGAGAAGCGCGCTTCAAGGGGGCCCAGCCGCTGATCAAGGCCTATGCGGCGGCGGCCATCGAGCAGGTGGAGACGATGCGCGGCGACATCAATTTCTTTCGTGTCTGGCCCGCGTTCGTCTCCGCCCGCGAGGCGCTGGAGGAATTCGATCCGCCGGATGCAAAGGACGCCCCGTCTGACCGGGAAAAGCTCGAACGGGGTAAAAAGCTGATACGATCTGGAGTCAACCTGATCACCTATCTGGCCGAGGCCAGGGTACCGATGCCGAAGAGCACCCAGGAGTATCTGGACGAGTGCATTCAATTCAGGGATACGCCTTAAACAGGGGGCAGCCACCACCAACCGACAGGGTACAGAGCGATCACTCATCAAGAACAAAAATTCATCGGCCGCTTCCAGATCATCCGAGAGATCGGGAGGGGAGCCACGGCGACCGTCTACCTCGCCTCCGACCCGTTCAGCAACAACGAGGTGGCGATCAAGGTCGCCCATCAAGACAGCTTCAGCCACCCCGTCACCGGCGAACGGTTCAAGAAGATGTTCATCAACGAGTCGAGCCTGGCGGGCAAGCTCGACCACCCGCATATCGTCGCCGTGTTCGACGCCGGGTTCGACGACGACTATTTCTATATCGTCATGGAGTACGTGCCCGGCACCACCCTCAAGCCCTACTGCGCGCCGGACAACCTGCTGCCGGTGGAAGATGTCATGGAGATCGCCTTCAAGTGCTGCAACGGCCTGGAGTACGCCCACAACCAGGGATTGATCCACCGCGACATCAAACCGGCCAACATCCTCACCACCGGCGCCACCCATGTAATGCTCAGTGATTTCGGCACCGCCCTGCTGAGCGACGCCGACACCACCCAGGTACTGGACGCCGTCGGCACCCCGAAATACATGTCCCCGGAGCAGATCCAGGGCCAGGAGCTCACCCACCGCAGCGACATCTACTCCCTGGGCGTGGTGATGTATCAGCTGCTCAGCGGCCGGCTCCCGTTCGAGGCCAAGACCCAGCTGGGGATGATCAAGGAGATCTGCAGCGCCGATCCCTACCCCCTCGACCAGGCGCGCCCGGACCTGTTGCAGCCGATCGTGGAGATCGTCCACAAGTGTATCGACAAGGACCCCGCCAGACGCTACCGCGACTGCGGAGAGCTCTCCGCCGAGATCACCGCCCTCACCGCCCGACTGCGTCTGCAGAAGCGCATCACCTCGGACTCGCAGAAATTCAACCTGCTCAAGGGGCTCGACTTTTTCCGCGACTTCACCGACGTGGATCTGTGGGAGGTGATGCGCATCTGCAAGTGGCACCGCTTTCCCGCCCATACCCGGTTGCTCAGGGAGGGCGGCAAGGGAAACTCGTTTTTCGTGATCGCCTCCGGCTCCGCCAGCATCACCCGCGGCAGCACCTGTCTCAATGAGCTTGCCGCCGGCCAGTGCTTCGGCGAGATGGCCTATATCCTCGGCACCGAGACCCAGCGCAGCGCCAACGTAATCAGCAGCTCAGACATCACCCTGGTCAAGATCCGCCCCCGGTTCCTGCAGAACGCCTCCGACCGTCTGCAGACCAAGTTCAACAAGACCCTGCTCAAGGTACTCGCCGAACGCCTGGAACGGACCTCGCTGATGGTCTCCGTACCCTGACCCCACCCGCGCGATGCAAGCCGGCCCGCCCTCCCCTTTCACCCCCGACTCGCCCCTCCGGCAGCGCCTGATCCCGGCAGGCATCCGGGTGGCCGGGGCATGAACCGCGACGCACTGCGGGAGCGCGCGCTTGAATATCTGGCGACGCTGCAACGCCAGGCGGAGAGCCATTACGGACGACGCCTGGGGCGAATCGAGGTCCGTTTCGACCTGCCCGGACAGGGTGCCGGCCAGGCGCGGTTCGCACCCGGGGCGGCACCGCTGATCCGCCTCAACGAGGCGCTGCTGGAAGCCCACGGGGAGCATTTCATCCAATGCACCGTGCCCCATGAACTGGCCCATGTCGTCACCCACCGCATCCACGGAGCGGCGGCGCGCCCCCACGGCCCGGAGTGGCGCGAGGTGATGGAACTGTTCGGAGCCGAGCCGAGCCGCTGCCACAATTTCGAAACTCTCCCCGCCACCACCCGCACCCTGCGCCGCTTCTCCTACCGCTGCGGCTGCCGCACGCATCTGCTGACCAGCATCCGGCACAACCGGATCGGCACCGGAACGCGCTACTACTGCCGCCAATGCGGTGAGCGGCTGATCCGGGACACGGCGCCCTAGCCGAAGCGGGCCGATGTCCCGGATCGTCCTCGCCACCCTCAACGCCCGCTATATCCATAGCGCCCTCGGCCTGCGCTACCTGCTGACCAACATGGGCCCCCTGCGCGAGCAGACGGCGCTGCGCGAATTCACCCTGGAGAACCGCCCGATCGACATCGTCGAGCGGCTGCTGGCCGGGAAGCCGCGCATCATCGGGCTTGGCGTCTATATCTGGAACGTCGAGCAGAGTACCCGGGTGGCGGCCCTGCTCAAGCAGATCGCCCCCGAGGTGACCCTGGTCCTGGGAGGGCCGGAGGTGAGCTTCGAGTGGGAGCAGCAGCCGATCGTCGCCCTTGCGGACCACCTGATCACCGGCCAGGCCGATCACGCCTTCGCCACCCTCTGCGGCCAACTGCTGAACGGCGGCAGCGCACCGGGGGTGATCCATCCGCCCCCCGTCGAACCGGCTGCGCTCACCCTGCCCTACGACGCCTACGGCGACGATGATATCGCCCACCGCGTGATCTATGTCGAGGCCTCGCGCGGCTGCCCGTTCAAATGCGAATTCTGCCTCTCGGCCCTGGAGCGCAGCAGCCGCCCCTTCCCCCTCGACCCCCTGCTACAGGCGCTGGAGCGGCTCTACCGACGCGGGGTGCGCCACTTCAAGTTCGTGGACCGGACCTTCAATCTCGACCCCCGCCACAGCGGCGCAATCCTGGACTTTTTCCTGCAACGCATGGACCCGTCGCTGTTTCTTCACTTCGAGGTGATCCCCGACCGGCTGCCCGATACACTGCGCTCGCGTCTGGCGCGCTTCCCCCCCGGCAGCCTGCAACTGGAGCTGGGTGTGCAGAGCTTCAACCCCGGGGTGCAGGCGCTGATCAGCCGCCGCCAGGACAACAGCAAAAGTGTCGAAAACCTGCGCTGGCTGCGGCAACAGAGCCACGCCCACCTGCACACGGACCTGATCCTGGGCCTGCCCGGCGAGGGGATGCAGAGCTTTGCCGCGGGCTTCGACCGCCTGTACGGCCTGCGCCCCCACGAGATCCAGGTGGGTGCGCTCAAGCGCCTGCGTGGCGCCCCGATCACCCGCCACGGCGAAAACGCCGGCCTGCGCTTCGACCCGCACCCCCCCTACGAGATCCTCAGCAGCGCCGCGATCGATTTCCCGACCATGCAGCGGCTGAAGCGCTTTGCCCGCTACTGGGAGCTGATCGCCAACTCAGGCCGCTTCTCCCACACCCTGCCGACACTGCTCGGTGAACGGCCGTTCGCCCGTTTCCTCGATTTCAGCGACTGGCTACACGCAACCACCGGCCAGCTGCACCGCTTCGCCCTGAAGCGTCTGTTCACGCTGCTCTACCGGGGTATGACCGAGTGCTGCGGGGTGGCGCCGGCACGCGCCGAAGCGCTGCTGCGCGAGGACTACCGCCGCAGCGGACTGAAGGGATCACCCGATTTCCGCGCCCCGGGGGAAATGGAGAGAGAACACCGGGGAGACGCAGGCGGCGGCCATGGGGTCCGCCAGAGGCGGCACGCCGACGCCCCGGATGGACCCTGATCAGGCGTACTCATCCACCCCCAGCATCCGGGCCACCAGCTCCCGCTCCTCGGCGTCCTCCACCCTACGGTAGGCGTGCACCGCGGCGCGGCCGCGCCCGTCACCGGCGGCTGCCTCGAACTGGCCGCGCTGGTACAACAGATCGAGCCGACTCTGGAGATTGGCCTGGAAGCCGGGACCACGCGGCGGCCCGGGCAACGCCTGGCGGGAGGGCTGGTGCTGGGCGGGATCCCCCGGATGGGCGGGCGCGACCGGCGCCAACCCCTCCTGCCGCAACGCGGGCAGGAAAACCCCGCCGATGGAATCGATCGTGGACATGGCTCAGCCCCTGATGGCCTCCGGTTATCCGCTACCGTGTCCGTTCAGCCCGGAGGCCAACGCATCTGACGACCGCCCAGCAGGTGCAGGTGCAGATGAAACACCTCCTGTCCGCCGTCGCCGTTACAGTTGAACAGAGTGCGATACCCCCCCTCGGCAACCCCCTCCTGGGCGGCCACCCGCTTGGCCGCCAGGTAGAGTTTCCCGATCAACGCGCCATCCTCCGCCTCCAGATCGTTAAGGGTGGAGATGTGCCGCTTGGGGATCAGCAGCACATGCACCGGCGCCTGGGGATTGATGTCCCGGAAGCCGAGTACCGTATCATCCTCGTACACCACATCCGGCTTGATCTCGCCGTGGGCCATTTTGCAAAACAGGCAGTCACTCATCTTGTTCACCCTGGGTCCGCCATGGAGTCCCGGTTGCTTTCTTGTTGTGCATGCGCGGTCCGCCGCGTCGGCGGGCCTGCCGTGTTTTACCCGCACCATAGGTAAGGATAGTCAATAATCGCGCCGTCCGGCGAAGGCGTGCGACAGCGTCCCGCCATCCACATACTCCAGCTCGCCGCCGAGGGGCACGCCGTGGGCGATGCGTGTCACCCGGATGCCCCGCTCACGGGCCATCTGGCCGATGTAGTGGGCCGTAGCCTCCCCCTCGACCGTGGGATTGGTGGCGAGGATCAGCTCCTCGGTCCCCTCCTCGGATAATCGCCGCGCCAGCAGGTCGAGACCGATCTCCCGGGGGCCGATGCCATCGAGCGGCGAGAGCCGCCCGCCGAGGACGAAATAGCGCCCTCCAAAATCGGTCGCCTGCTCCAGGGCGGCCACCTCCGCCGGGCTCTCCACCACACACAGCTGCGCATCGCTGCGCCGCGGGTTGGCGCACAGGGCGCAGACCGCCTCCTCGCTCAGAGTCCGGCAGCGCCCGCAGTGGCCGATGCGCTCCATCGACGCCTCCAGCAGGCGCGCCAGGTGGCGCCCCCCCTCGCGATCGCGCTCCAGCAGATGAAAGGCCATGCGCTGGGCCGAGCGGGGACCGACCCCGGGCAGACAGCGCAGGGCCTGCATCAGCTGCTCCAGCAACGGCTTTCCGGACATGGATCAGAAGGGCATCTTGAAGCCGGGAGGCAGACCCATGCCGGCGGTCAGACCGGCCATGCTCTCCTGGGTCTTGGCCGCAACCCGTTGGGAGGCGGAGTTGAGCGCCGCGGCGACCAAATCCTCCAGCATCTCCTTGTCATCGCCCATCAGGCTCTCGTCGATCTCGACCCGGCGCACCTCGTATTTACCATTCATGGTTACCTTGACCAGACCGCCGCCGGACTCGCCGACAACCTCCTCCAGGGCCAGACGCTCCTGGGCCTTCTGCATGTCGGCCTGCATTCTCTGCGCCTGCTTCATCAGGTTGCCTAATCCACCTTTCATGAAAAACTCCTCGCTAGAATATAGAAATCAATCTGCCGTGTAGGTCCGGGATCAGTGATCCGCCGGACGTACCGATTCGGGGATCACCCGGGCGTCGAACTGCTCCTCCAGCGCCTGGACCAGGGGATCTCCGGCCACCGCCTCGCGCGCCTCGCGCAGCCGCTGCGCCTCGTTCTTGGCCTGAATCCGGGCCGGGGTGTCGGCGTCGGCCGGTTCTCCAACCTGGATCTCCAGACGCACCTCGCAGCCGAGCAGCTCGCACAGGGCCCGCCGCAGACGCTGTTCCGAGCTATCGACACGCATCTGGCGGTGCAGCGGATCGAGCCGCAGCACCAGCCGCTCGCCGTCCCAGGCGCCGAAGCTGCAATTATTGGCCAGCTGCCTGGCGACCCCACCCAGCTTCAGCCGCTCGACCGTCTCGGACCAACGGCTCAGCTCCAGCGGCGCTGCGGGGCGTTCGGGTGCGACCCGAGGCCCTTGCCCGCCAGCCGCGGGGGGGCGCTTCCCGGGACCGCCCGCAGGTACATCGTGCGCCGGGGCGGCGCCGGGTGCGGAACCGGGGGACCGGCGCCGGGACGGGCCCTGAGACGGACCCCGAGTCGGGGAATTACGCCCCTCCGTGGGGGGGGCGGTGGTCTGCGCCCCGCCGGGGCGGAACGCCAGCATCCGCAGCAGGACCATCTCAAAGCCGCTACGGGGATCAGGGGCCAGCGGCAGGTCACGCTGACCGATCAGGCCGATCTGGTAGTAGAGCTGAATATCCTCCGCCGTGGCGGCGCAGGCGGCCGCCGCGACCCGCTCCGGATCGGCGCCTTCGTGGTCAAGGACCCCGGGGGCCACCTGGGCCAGGGCCACCCGGTGCAGCAGGGCCAACAGCTCCTGCAACACCGCGCTGAAATCGGGGGCCATCTCCGCCAGCCCCGCCACCTGCTGCAACACCCCTCCGGCATCCTGGGCCACCAGGGCGTCGAGCAGGTCGTGTACGTGGTCCTGGGCGATGGCGCCGAGCATCGAACGCACCTCGGGCTCCCGCACCTCGCCCCCGCCGAAGGCGATCGCCTGGTCCATCAGACTCAGGGCGTCACGCATGCTGCCGTCGGCACCGCGCGCCAGATGCCCCAGCGCCTCGCGGTCGTGCGCGATCCCCTCGCGATCCAGAAGCTGCCCGAGATACTCCCGGATCTGCTCCTGGGGCAGCCGCTTGAGGTTGAACTGCAGACAGCGCGAGAGCACCGTCACCGGCACCTTCTGCGGATCGGTGGTGGCGAGCAGAAACTTCACATGCGGCGGCGGCTCCTCCAGGGTCTTCAGCAGCGCATTGAAGCTGCTGTCGGAGAACATGTGCACCTCGTCGATCAGATAGACCTTATAGCGGCCGCGCACCGGTGCGTAGGGGACATTCTCCAGCAGTTCGCGGGTCTGATCGACCTTGGTGCGGGAGGCGGCATCCACCTCCAGCAGATCGACAAAGCGTCCCTCGTCGATCTCGCGGCAGGAGGCGCAGTCACCGCAGGGCACCGACCCCACGCCGTGCTCGCAGTTGAGGGATTTGGCGAAGATGCGCGCCAGCGTCGTCTTGCCCACACCGCGGGTGCCGGTGAAGAGGTAGGCGTGGTGCAGACGGTCATGATCGAGGGCGTTACTCAGCGCCCGGACCACATGTTCCTGTCCGACCAGTTCGCTGAAGGTGCGGGGACGCCACTTGCGGGCCAAAACCTGGTATGACATGGGCTGTTTCGAATCGATGCCTTAACGGGAGAAGGGGTTCGATTCTACCCCAAGCGGCGCGGCGTTTCACGGATCGGCGGCGAGGAACGGGGAATCGGAGAGGCGGCGGCCCGCACCAGCCGCACCCCGGCACACGAAACCACTGCTGCGGCTGCTCCCTTCCGGGCCTGACCGGGTTCACAGCTTATCGTTGCGGGGGGACCGATACAGGCCACCATAACACGGAGGACCAGCCACGCTGGACCGAAGGCGGATTATCCGCGCATCCTCGACAGGGGTCAACCGCGCTCCGGTGCGCATGAGGTATAAAAAACGGCAGGCGCCTGGGCACCTGCCGGAACCAAAGGATGATTACGGTTCTCAACGAGGAGGATAAATGACGGCCGGGAGCACACCCCGTCTCCGTCATCTGCCGAATGCTTCCCTCATGTGAGAGTCGCATCCGTTTCTGAACACCCGCTTCAGCCGACAGAAGAGCATCCGCGGGAGTTCGGAAATCAGTTTGGCGCGCTGGCGCTTCGCCTCAGCGATGTAGTACTCCACGTCCACGGCGCCGTTGGCATCACGCCGCACTTCCGATTCGAACTCGTACAACATATCGCTCACCTTTTCATACATAAATAAATCACAACCACCACTTCAGACACCCAATGCTGTCCAGCGTCCGTAAAGACCGGGATTTCAATTGATAACCCCATACAAGGCTTGCACTTAATCCCGTTCTTGCGCTATATGTTAGGAGCCCTTCGAAAAGGTGACAAACGATCATTACTCACAATATCATTGAAATATTTTCATCTACAAGGAGCCCCCATCCGACGCCTTCCCCCCCTTAACGCCCTGCGCTGCTTCGAGGCGGCGGCGCGCCTCGGCAGCTTCAACGCGGCCGCCGGGGAGCTGTGCGTCACCCCCTCGGCGATCAGCCATCAGATCAAGACCCTTGAGGCGTTTCTGGGAAGCGCCCTGTTTCGTCGAGAAAAACGCCGCACCCTGCTCACCGGGGCGGGCCGGAAATACCTCTCCAGCATCACCCACGCCCTGGACGAGATCGACACCGCCACCCGGCGTCTGATCAGCTCACCCAACAGCAGCGCGGTCAACATCAGCGTGGTACCCGGCTTTCTGACCCGATGGCTGGTCCCGCGGCTGCGCGACTTCCAGGAGCACT
This sequence comes from Candidatus Sedimenticola endophacoides, assembly GCA_003062205.1. Classification (GTDB taxonomy): domain Bacteria; phylum Pseudomonadota; class Gammaproteobacteria; order Chromatiales; family Chromatiaceae; genus Sedimenticola_A; species Sedimenticola_A endophacoides. The sequence goes on along the minus strand of PQCP01000087.1, from coordinate 16,516 downwards.
ACCCCGACGTGGAACTGCGCCTGAGCGCCTCCACCGCCAGCGTGGATTTCCAGCGTTCGGATATCGACATGGCGATCTACTTCGGACGGGGCGAGTGGGAGGGGGTCGAGATCCACTATCTGCGCAGCGTCTCCCTGCGCCCGGTGTGCAGCCCACACCTGCTGCGCGGCCCCCACCCGCTGCGCTCACCGGCGGATCTCCAGCACCACACCCTGCTGCACGTCGCCAACCGGGCACGCGAATGGGATCAGGTTCTGGAGATGGAGGGACTCTCCAGCGCCATCGCCAGAAAGAGCCTCACCCTCTCCAGCACCGCGCTGGCCCTGAGCGCAGCGATCGAAGGGGCCGGGGTCGCCCTCTCGGACCGGCGAATGATCGAACGGGAGCTGGAATACGGGCAGTTGGTGATTCCGTTCGATATCCGCTTCGAGACCAAAAATGCCTTCTATCTGGTGTATCAGCAAGGACGCCCGCTGACCTACGGGATGCAGTGCTTCTCCGACTGGCTGCGGGACGAGATCGGACAGCCCGAGAACACCTCCGAGACGCAAGAACCCGGACCGTGACCGCGCAGTAGCAGATCGCCGACGTGTGTGCATCGCCTCCCCGACACAAGGGGACGGCCTTCAGACGCGACCGGTGCAGCTCAGTCCCAGCAGGTGCCCCCGGAGCCGTCACTCTGAACACCGGCATGGGTCAGCGAGAGGGTGCCACAGGCATCTCCCGTCATGACGCCGGTCGGTGCCGCCTCGATGGTGTAGCCCCCGGTGTAGCCGCCGCTGATGTTGGTCGGGGTGATGGTAAGGTTGTAATAGGCGGTGCCGCCATCCAGCGGCACGCTGCTGAAAAAGACCGAGGCGATCGGCGCCGATTTGACCCCGGTACTGCTCTCCGCGCCCTGGTAACCGCTGTTGGGATTGCGCGCCGCGTAGCGCTCCAGCGCATTGGCGAAATCGTACAGCGCCGCCTGGGCCTCGGCACGGCGCGCCCGATCCACGAAATCCCTGTAGGCGGGATAGGCGACAGCGGCCAGTATGGCGATGATGGCCACGACGATAAGCAGTTCGATCAGGGTAAATCCGGGCGCGCCGGGGTGTGCACGCCGAGCGATATGGCGGGTCATAAACATTGGCTCTACTCTCTGTTTACCTGGTTACGGATCGGCACCGTGCCGGAAAAACTCAACTGCCGCCCGCCACTCAGCTTCACAGGCTCAACCGCGGCCGTGGTAATTTCGATATTCACCGCAATTACCGTCTCCCACTCACCGTCCTCGTTCAGTTCTGTGACTCCGGCATCAACAAAAGTCCCGTCCGGCTCGCCATCTTTGTCTTCATCCACAGCATAGGTGAACTGCATCCCGCTGATTCCGTCGATCAGCGGCGCGGAGCGCCGCGCGGTATCGGAGTCGATAATGCTCTCGCAGGTGAGGGTATCCCCATCAAGAAAGAAATACATCGCCACATAGTCGTCAGCCGGTACATTTCTACCCGTGCAGTCATCCACCCCGCCATCCGGAGACTGCAACTGGATCATCAGGGTGTCGGAGGTTGCGTTGGCCGGAGCCGATGCATCGCCAGTAAAGGCCAGGCTGGTGGTCAGCTTGGAGCGCGAAAACCCGTTATAGAGCGGCAGGGCGTCCTGGGGATAGGCAGTACGCAACAGGTGCCGCTCGATAAACAACACCCCCAGCCGTCCGTTCTCCTGGGCACGGGCCAACCCCTCCTGCAACCGATAGCTCTCGCGACTTTGGGCGAAAAGCTGCATTACCGCGCCGATCAACAGCAGAAACACCAGCATCGCCACCATCAGCTCGACCAGGGTAAACCCGCCGAAATTACCGGGCACGCCCCCCGAGTACCGGCGGCCGGTCCCAAACGTTCTCTTCGCGGTTACCGCCATTGCCTCTCCACCTAGGGTTTGAAGTTGAATCCGTAAGAGACCGACTGATCCACACCATCGCGGCCCTGCTCCGCCCAGGTGACCGTGATCGTGTACATGCCGACTCCGGAGGTGCATCCGCCGCAACTGCTCACGCTCAACAGACTGCTCCCGGCGGGGGCGCGCAGCAGCATATCCCCCACCTCCGACTCCCCGCTATCGTCGGTGTCGCCATCGGCGTTGAGATCACCGCCGGTCATCCTGCTCAGCACCGCGCAGTAGTCGATCCGCGCCAGGGTGTTCTGCGTACCACAGCTGTCGGCGCTCAGTCCGACATAATCATCGATATTGACCGAGTTAAGACGAATACGCTCGACCAGATCCTGCGCCAGCAACACCGCGTGGGTCTGGGCGCTGTTGTGCTGGACACTGCGCAACCCCTGCAACTGGAGCCCGGCCAAGCCGAGCAATCCAACGCCGAGGATCACCACCGCGACCAACACCTCGATCAGGGTCACGCCAAGTTGTCCACCGCACGGCAGGCCTGTCATACCGATCTTTCGCTTTACGTTCATGGGCATGTCACCGATGCTGTTCTTCCGGAGAGGGCGACATTGACACAGCGCGTATCGCCGCGGCTGTCGGTCAACTTCAGGGTGTGCTGCTGACCGCTCATCCCGATCTCATTGAAGGCGATGAAAGTGGCACCCCCACCGACCCGGCTCCACCCCTGCCCATCCGCTACCGCATCCTCGGTCCGCACCAACTCCTCGCCCATATCCGGCGCGTCATCACCATCCGAATCAACGAACACGATACGCCCGCTGCTGGACCAGTCGCCGGAACAGGAGGCGGCATCAGCACTCGGACAAACAACCACGTCGACCTTCCGTTTCACCGCCTCACTGCGGGCGACCTGTAGCGCGGAGATCATGGCGTTGCCCTGACTGGTGAGTTGATTATCGAGAATAAAATCGCGCAGGTTGGGTACGCCGATAGTGACCAGAATAAGCAGAATGGAGACAGCCACCAGCAACTCGACCAGGGTGAATCCACGCGCACGGAAAGGCACCGGACCACATGGGAGCCCTGACCGGTATGCCGGAAAAAACAGTGTCGGTCTACTCTTCATTGATCCACCACGTCTTGATGTAGTTATTCTGACCGAACAGGCCCGGTGGGAGAGGCAGTTCCGTGGAGACCACCACCATCGGTTCGATCTTTCCATCATCCGTCTCGCGGAACACCACGATGGGATCGGTGGGAATACCGAGACGCCCCAGATCCTTGTGCCGGGCATCCTTGGTGGGCGTAATGGTGCTTTCGGACAGAATGGTGCCATCATTGAGATTGGCTATCGGCAGCCCGTTAAAGGCGTCCACCACATAGATCCGGCCCTGCCCGAGATCAGGCTCACAGGCGGTCACCTGGGTGCTGTCACGCAGATAGGTGGTGAATACCAATTTACCGCCCAGGGTCACCGCGTCGGAGAGCACCTTCTCCTCCTCGCCCTCCATCTCGATGTACCAGCCGTGGATGTTGGACGCGGTCAACCGCGCCTGTACGTTGGCGGAGGCCGCGCTATATGGAGACTGACCCTCCTCGCTGGTGGTAACATTGATTTCGGTCACATCCACCAGATTGCTCTCGGTCCAGCCGTATTCGGTCGAATAATCACCACTGGCAACCACATCCAGCACATGTTCATCGAACAACATGAAGAAGCGGTCCTCAATGCCACTCACCTCCACGGGGTGCGCCCGATAACCCGATCCGACACCGATCTGGACATAGGGCGAAACCGGGTAACCGGTCATCACCGCGATATCCGGAGAGTTATAGAAGCGGCGCTGGCAGGCCCCAGCCACACCGGAGACCGGAGCCCCCTCGTCGCAGGTGGGCCCGAGATCATTGGTTGCGAACAGGGAGGCGAGCCGTCCGCCACCCGCGATGGTCGTTTGCGAGCCCGAGTTGCTGAAATCGACCCGGAATATCCGCCCCACCACATCCACCGCATAGATCCGGTCGGGATAGCCGTCCTCGTCCAGGTCGATCACCTTCACGTCGGCTGGGATCGAATTGTCCATGGCCGAAATATTGAGATCGGCGCCACTGTCACTGATCTCCCACACTAGGGCGCCGGTCTCGGCGTTGACGACGTAGATGGAGTTTCCGTAGCTGTCGGCCAACTGATAGGTGTCATCCTGCGCAGGATCGTACCCCCCGCCAAAGACCAGTACCGGCAGATCCGCCCCCCCCGTGCCTCGTCCCTTGAGGGTAGCCAGCACCGGCTCCGACCAGGTCTGCCCGAGATTCTCGAAGTCGTCACCGGCAACCCCGCCGGTAATCTTCCAGAGCAGGGTGGGGGCGGTCCGGTTGCGGATGTTGAGGGCAAAGATGCTGCGCCCGCCCCTCCGCTGAGTCAGAAAGGCGTGGACGATATCGCCGCCGTCATTCAGGACGCCATCGCCATCCGCATCGTGAACACGGATCACGGGCGATCCATCCAGTCCGTAGATACCGAAGCGTGTGCTGTCGGTTCCGGTTGGATCGAACGGACCGTTGATCTGCTTGATCAGCGGCAACAGCTCACTGGGCATATAGGCCGAATACTCGGTACCCGTGGCGGCATTGAACAGATGGAAGGTCCCCTCGTTGGTCGCCAGGGCAACCACCAGATCCGGATTTGCGCCCTGGTTGGAGAGATCGGCATCGTACTCAATCACCGCCGGGCGCGCGTGAATCGGATCCCCCAGGGTCTGCTCATGCAGGTGGGCGAGAAGGTCTGTGCGCAATTGATCGTGGTCGTCGCTCTTGACGTCGCCATCCCCGTCCATGTCGACACACTCGGTATCGCCATCGCCGTCCGCGTCAATGCATGGACTGGCGGCGTTGTTCTTGGTGTCGGTGGAGATTCCGAGCTGGGCATGGGTGACATGGCTGGCGTCCAGATCCACCATCGAGGTGCCATCATCGGTGAAGATCACCCGCGTCCCGTCATCCTCGATCTCTTCCGCCGCCCCCCCCCAGTGAACGATATCCCCATCGGGATCGGCGATCCCATCCGCACCCTCGCGATCAAGGCTGCAGTCGGTCCAGAAGCTGCACGCGGTGGGCTTGAATGTGCCATTGATGGGATCCACTGCCTGATTGCTGTTCTTGTCCTCGACCCGGGTGGTCACCGTATCGTCGACGCCGTCTCCATCGGTGTCTGTCGCCCGGGTTCCGAGCCGGTATTTCTTCAGATTGCCCGGCCAGTTCTGCACCAGCTCCGGACTGAACAGGGCGTAGAAAAGCTCGTCACGGTGAGTCAGGCGGGTGTAGGAGTTGACCGTCACCGCCGGCGCCTGGAAGGTGGCGTTCTGACGCAGAATCTCGACAAAGGCGCTGATCAGGCTGTCGACCATCGCCTTGGGGTCGTCGGTGACCTCGATCGCCTGGCCGGTGCCGCCGGCGATGGCGTAGCCGTCCATGGTGTTCTGTACGTTGCCCTTGAAGAGGAAGTAGGAGGTGACATTCTGATCCCCCTCCAAATCACTCAGATCACGGGGGCCGCTGGCGGAGCGGTACATCCAGTCAATCACCGTGGAAAATTTGTTGTTTCTGCCGCTGAGATCGATGCCGGTCAGGTCACTGGTAATCGCGCTGTCGGAGTCGTCGTCCTGGTTGGAGACGCCGAACATGAAGTTCAGGGCATAAACGCCACTGCACTCGAGGGAGGTATCGGTAAACGGGGAGACGTAATTTCCCCCGGATTCGATGGCGGTGTCCCAGCTCACCCGGTCATAGGGGCTGGCGGCAGCGGGGAGATCGTAGTCATCCCCCCTGGAGCAGGTCAGGGTGCCCGCGTCATCCAGGTTGTCGTCGCCGCAATCGTCGCCGTAGTCGCTGCGACCGACATGACCGTTGTAGATCTCGCCCCCGGTCAGATACTGATAGAGTTCATAGTAAAGCTCCTTGCCCTGATTGGAGTGGGCATCCCCGCCGGTGCCGGGATCCGGGATGGCGCCGAGCTTGCGATCCAGGATCTGCTCGCCGTTGTCCGTCCCTCCGGTCTTGGTGAACCCCATGGTGATATAGCCGCCGTTGCTGCAGCCGCTCTTGCTCTCATCGTTCTCGCAGTTGTTGACATGGGCGTGGTTCAGCATCAGCCCAACCCGCACGTTGCCGAGGATCTGGGGGCGGTTGAGGACATAGCGCAGCGCAGCGCGCAGCTGCTCCAGAAAGGAGATCTTGCCGTCAGCCTTGTCGGCGGCGGTGAACTCGGCATAGAACGCGGTGTAGAAGTCGTCATCGCTGGTGTCGGCCGGATCGTCCCAGCCGCACTCGGAGACATCGCTGGAGAAGTTGCACACCACGGAGCTGGTGGTGTTGGGGCGATAATCGAGCGAAAACATCACCAGCGGGTCTCCGGCCCCGCCAGCGGAGGAGTTGAAGAAGATCTCCACATCATCCGCCAGCACGGGAATGCTGGTGAGCAGGCCACTCAACAGGATGATCTTCACGCCTCTTGCTATGCTGTTCATAATCATGTTCCTGGAATCAAGATATCCAGCCCGCGGCTGTGTACGGCACGCGCCTTGCTGCCGACGCGCTCGGCGGTGGAGTGGATCGAGAACCGCGAGGTTCGGAATCTGGGGATCGACGACCCCCTGGCGTAGCCGCCCAGACCGAGGGACTTGATCTCGATCGCCACCGAGGTGTCGGCCATGTTCAGATCCCCTGTATCGACCGTCGGAGAATAGGTCTTGGATGTAGCCACATAGGCGTTTTCGAAGTCGCCGATACCGTCCTCCGACACCTTCTGGATCTGCAATTCGATGCCGGTTTCAGAAACCTGGAAAGCGGTACGATCCTCCGCCAGGTTGGCCACGATTCTGGCGTCGAGGCTGCTGGTTCTGAGCGCACTCACACCGATGATGGTCAGGATGAGCAGGATCACCAACGAAATAACCAGTACCGCCCCGCGCTGCCTGTCACTCTGTCGTCTCATCTGGCTCCCGCCCCGCATGCGTCATTTCCTAATTGATCCACACAAAGCGGAGCGCCACCCTCTGTTCTGCGACCCGCTATCATTTCTCACCCAGTTCTATATACATCAAACCGGGCATCACGACAGGAAAACCCGGACAAAAGGGGCTGAATCGGTGATGAGATGCACAATTCCCCCCTCATTCACTTGTCGGGACAGAGCATCCGCTGGCCACGTCCAACACACAACGCACCTACCCACTTCCCGCGACCTGGATTACAATCGGACCATTACGGATGCGCCACCCGGCCCCGGGCAGCGCGGAGTTTCTACGCTGCCAGGACCCCCCGTCACACGCCATGAAGGTGCTCATCTCCTCTCTTTTTCTGCTGCTGCTCCTGTCGGCCCAGGCCGCAGCCCTGGAGCTTTCGGTTACCATCGAGGGCCTGGGCGACGACGAAGAGCAGAACGTGCGCCAGTTTCTCTCTATTGTCCGGGAACGGGAGCGCCCGGACCTCACACCGGAACGGGTGCGCTACCTTCACCAACGGGCCCCGGAGCAGATCCGCAAGGCGCTCCAGCCCTATGGGCTGTTCCGGCCTCGCATCAACGCCGAGCTGCAACCGACCGCCGACGGGTTCGACTGCCGCTACCGGATCGAGCCGGGACAACCCGTAACGATCGGAGAGGTGAACTACCGGATCAGCGGCGCGGGCACCGGCGACCCCCGGCTCCAGCGCGGGCCGACCCTGGAGCCGGGTCAACCGCTCAACCAGGGCGCCTACGACGCGACCCGGGACGACCTGCTGTCGCGCGCCATCGAGGCGGGCTACCTCGACGCCCGCTACACCACTCACGAGCTGCGCGTCGACCTCGACCGCAGCCGGGCCGATATCACCCTGGTGCTGGAGAGTGGCCCCCGTTACCGCTACGGACCCATCCGCTTCATCCAGAATGGATTCGACCCGGCATTTCTGCGCCGCTACCTGCGCTTCACCGAGGGAGACCCCTTCGAACACGCCCAGCTGCGCGCCCTGCAGACGCGGCTTCTGGACAGCGAGTACTTCAGTCTGGTGGCGGTACGCCCGCTGCGGGAGCAGGCCGATGAGGGCCGGATCCCCCTGGAGATCACCCTCAACGCCACCCCGGCCAACCGCTATCGCATCGGCGCCGGATTCTCCACCGACGTGGGTCCCCGGCTCAGTCTCGACTGGCAGCGCCGGCGCCTCGGAGACCAGGGCCACCGCCTGCTGACCGAGATGAGTCTCTCCCCCGTCTACAGCCAGCTGCGGAGCGAGTACACCATTCCCCTGACACGCCCCTCGGTCGACTCCCTCACCTTCGCCGCCGCGCTTGAGAACCACGACAGCGACAACCGCAAGGGCGACCGCCTGGCCCTCAGCGCCACCCACTCCCTGGGCCTGGCCGACGACTGGCGGCGCAACCTGACCCTGGAGTACACCCAGGAAGCGTTCGAGATCGCCGACACCCCCGGCACCCCCGGTGGCAGCCACCACCTGATGCCCGGCATCGGCTGGTCGCACCTCAGGACCGACGGCCTGGAGCGGGTGCGCCGCGGCCACCGCCTCAGCTACCAGGTCATCGGCGCCTGGGAACCCGCCCTCTCCAGCAGCAGCTTTCTCCAGGCCCACGCCAGCAGCAAGTCGATCTTCAGCTTCGGCGACGACTGGCGCCTGATCGGACGCCTGGAGCTGGGCGCCAGCCTCGCCGAATCCGCCTCCGACCTCCCCGCCACCCGGCGCTTCTTCGCTGGAGGCGACAACAGCATCCGCGGCTTCGATCTCGATGAGCTGGGCCCCAAGGACAGCACCGGGCGCGTGGTCGGTGGGCGCTTCCTCGGGGTCGGCAGCCTGGAACTGGAACGGCGGATCAACGGCAAGTGGGGCGCCGCCCTGTTCTATGACTTCGGCAACGCCTTCGACCCCGGGCGACACAACACCCTGGCCCAGGGGGCCGGTTTCGGCCTGCGCTGGCAGTCCCCTGTGGGACCGGTGCGCATCGATCTCGCCAACGCCCTGAGCGAAGACGACCACCCCTTTCGCCTGCATCTGGTGGTGGGACCGGAGCTCTGAACATGCCCCCCCAGGAACCGACGGCCGACCAGCCCACCCGCCCAGCAGCGCCCCCCCCTCCCCGCCGCCGCTGGTGGCGCTGGATACTGGGCACACCGCTGCTCCTGGGGGTGCTGTTGACGGGTTCCGCCCTCTATCTGGTCAATACCGAGACCGGACTGCGCTGGCTGTTTGACCTCGCCGCCGCGCACACCCCGGGCACCCTCGGCGCCAGCCGCGTGGATGGCCGCCTCACCGGGCCGCTGCACCTGGAGGACCTGGCCCTGGCGCTGGCGGACGGCACCCGGGTGCATATCACCCGCCTGGATATCGACTGGCACCCCCGGGCCCTGCTCGATGGGGAGTTGAAGCTGCTCGGGGTACACGGCAGCGGCATCATACTCACCACCCCCGGGGGTGAAGAGACGCCCCCGGGTGAACCTTTTTCCGGTATCAGCCTGCCCCTCGGATTGACCATCGAGGCACTCACCCTGGAGACCCTGGAGCTGCGCTTCGCAGACGCCGGGCCCCTGGCGCTGCAGCGTATCGAACTGGCGGGTGGCGCACGGGCGGAGCGGGTCCGCATCGAACGGCTGGCGATCACCAGCCCGCTCGTTGATGTGACCCTCCAGGGCGGGCTGGGGCTGAGCCCCGAGCTGCCCCTGGAGGTGCAGACCCACTGGAGCTACCGCCCCCCCGAGGGCGGAGCGCTGACCGGCGCAGGCCCCATCACGGGCGACCTGCGCAGGCTCACCCTGCACCAACGGATCGAAGGGGCGCTCAGCGGGAATCTCCAGGGCGAAGTACGGGAACTCCAGGGGGCACTGAGCTGGGGTGCCGAACTGAGCCTTGAGCAGGGCGACCTCACCCCCTATCTACCGGCGTTCCCGGCACAGCTCAGCGGCGCCCTGCGGGCAGGCGGCGATCTTCAGCGCCAGGCATTCAAGGCCGACCTCGCGCTGCGCGAACCGCGCCTGGGGCAGCTCAACGCCGAGCTGGAGGGGGCGCTGGAAGCCGGGCGCCTGGAGATCGGGCAGCTGCGGCTCGACTCACCCCAGGGGACGCGGGTCGACGGCAACGGCCAGTGGCAGTCGGCCACCGGGGCGTTCGACCTCGACCTCTCCTGGAACGGCCTGCGCTGGCCGCTGAGCGGTGAGCAGCCGCAGGTACGCAGTGACCAGGGACAGTTGCAGCTGAACGGCACACCCGAGGACTACAGTCACCGCTGTGCGCTGCGGCTGGCCGCCCCCCAACTGCCACCCCTGCGCCTGGAGGCGCGGGGCGAGGGCGACCTGGAGGAGATCCGCTTCGAGCACCTCGCGGCACACCCGCCGCAGGGGGTACTGGAGGGCCGGGGCAGCTTCGCCTGGGCCCCGCACCCGGCCTGGCGGCTGGAGCTGGAGGGCCGGGAACTCGACCCCGGCCTCCTGCTGCCCGAACTGCCCGGGCGCATCGCCCTGCGACTGCGCGGCGAGGGCGCCCTGCCCGAACAGGGGCTGGAGAGCACCCTCGACCTGGAGCGGCTGAACGGCACCCTGCGCGGCTATCCGCTCCAGGGAAGCGGCAGCGCCCGGCTGGTCGGCGATGAGCTGACACTCCATGGGATCACCCTGAGCACCGGAGAGAACCGGGTCGAGGCCGAGGGCCGGATCGGCCGCACCCTGGATCTGCGGTGGCGCCTCGACGCACCCGCCCTCGATCAGGCGTGGCCCGGACTCAGCGGCCACCTGCGGGGTCAGGGGACGCTCAGCGGCACTCCCGGCAACCCCGCTGGCCAGGGACGGATCGAGGGTAGCGAACTCGGCTACGGCGACTGGCGGCTGGAGGGGCTGAACGGTGAGATGGCGCTCACCGCCGGCGCCGATGGACCGGTGAGCCTGGAACTGGAGGCACGCCGGCCGCGGCTTGCCGACCAGCGCTGGGAACGTCTGGGGCTGACGCTCTCCGGCAGGCGCCAGCAACACCGCGTCGCGCTGCACCTCACCGACCCCGCCGCGCCATCCATCGAACTGACCATGGATGGCGCACTCGACCCCGCTGAACGCTGGCGCGGACAGATCACCGATCTCGCGATACGCCACAGCGCGGCCGGAGCGTGGCGCCTGGAACAACCGGCGGCACTCGCCCTGCAGGCCGGGCGGGTGGCGCTGGCCCCTGCCTGTCTGAGCGCGGACCCGGGACAACTCTGCCTGGAGGTCAAGGGAGACCCCGGCGCCGCCTGGTCCGGCTCACTGCAGGGACGGCGCCTGCCTCTGGATCTGCTCGCCCCGTGGCTCGATCCGCTCCACTTGAGCGGCGAGGCGGAACTCGAACTCGAGCTGGAGGCGAACCCCTCCGGACGCCTCAGCGGCACCGCACAAGCCCGCATCCCACGGGGTGCACTCCAGGTCGATGCCCTTCAGAGCGAGGTCGGAGCGCCGACTAAAACCCTGGATCTCTCCGGCAGCAGCGCCAACGCGCGGCTCAACGCCCAAGGTGCGGAGGCCAGCCTCCAACTGCCGGTTGCCGGATTGGGGCGAATCGAGGGCGGCGCACGCCTGCCCGGCCTGCGACCGGACACCTTCGCGGTACAACGGCAGCGGATCGAGGGAGAGTTGCGCGTGGAGATCCCGGACCTCGCCCCCCTCGCCTGGACCACCCCGCACCTGAGCGCCGTCCAGGGGCGCGCCACCGCCGACTTCCAGCTCGCAGGCACCCTGGAGGCACCCCGCATCGAGGGCCAGGCGCAGCTGACCGGTGGCGCCGCCGAACTGCCGGTCATCGGCCTGAGGCTGGAGCAGATCGAGGCCCGGCTCCAGGCGCCGGACCCCGGACGCCTGCGCTATCAGGTGGCGCTGCGCTGCGCCGAGGGGAACATGGAGCTGGAGGGAGAGACACGCCTGGATGCGGCGGCGGACTGGCCCGGAACCCTGCGCCTGCGCGGACAGGAGTGCGTGGCGGTGGACATCCCCGAAGCCAAGGTGTGGCTGAGCCCCGATCTGACGCTGCGGCGGGAGCGCGGCGCCACCCACCTGGAGGGCGATCTGAGCATCCCCCGGGCGCGCCTGCGCCCCGGCGAGCTGCCCAAGGGCGCGGCCACCGGATCCGCCGATCTGGTGGTAGTGGAGAACGGTAAACCGGTCGAGGAGCAGGGCCGTGATCTGCAACTGCACACACGCATCCGCCTGCGCCTGGGCGACCAGGTCAATTTCGAGGGGTTCGGTCTGCGTGCCGATCTCGGTGGCGACCTGACACTAATCGACGAACCAGGACGCCCGGTACTGGGCAACGGCGCCCTCAATATCGACCAGGGCAGCTACCGCGCCTACGGCCAGGACCTGACCATTGAGCACGGCAGGGTTCTGTATGCCGAAACCCCGGTGGACAACCCGGCCCTGGAGCTGCGCGCGATTCGCAAGAGCGGACAGATCACCAGCGGCATACGGGTCGACGGCACCCTCAAGAAGCCCCGTCTGGCCCTCTTCTCCCGCCCCCCGATGAGCCAGAGCGAGACCCTCTCCTATCTGCTCACCGGACAGCCGCCCGGCGCCGGCGGCTCACTCGACCAGGCGGCCCTGTCGGCGGCCCTGGCCGCCGGAGGTGCCGGCAGCCTGAGCGGGGAGATCGCACGACAGGTGGGCCTCGACGAGCTGCGCCTGGAGACCGGGCAACAACTGGGCGAGGCATCGGTGGTGGCGGGCACCTGGCTCTCACCCAGACTCTACGCCCAGTACGTCAACAACCTCGGCGTACGGGAGAGCCGTCTGCGCCTGCGCTACGACCTGACCGAACGGCTGCAGATCCAGACCGAGTCTGGCACCGGCCAGGGCATCGATCTGTTCTACACCATCGAAGACTGAGCGCCCCGCGCCATGGCACGGCACCCGGATCACTCACCCGCCGGGGCCGAAAACCGGGCAGGCCGACATACCAGCCGCTTGCGGTCCCATGGTTGCCATGCGGATTTGTTTAGCAAACCGCTCCGCCTGCCGCCCCGCCTCTCCTGGTGAGCGATTCGCGCTGGCAACACATCCCCCCTTTCCGTATCATTCCGTTATTCACAACCACTTCGAACAGAGGGTGGACCGAAGATGCAAAACCTGCTGCGCCTCTCCAGGCTGATTGACAATCTCAATGAGCAGGTCGGACGCTCCCTCTCCTGGCTGGTGCTGTTGATGGTGCTGATCGGCGTATACAACGCCGTGACCCGCAAGCTGAGCCAGACCATCGGCATGGATCTCAGCTCCAACATGTATATCGAGGCCCAGTGGTACATGTTCAGCATCATCTTCCTGTGGGGTGGTGCCTACACCCTCAAGCATGGGGGGCATGTCCGGGTCGACATCCTCTACTCGCGCGCCCGGCTCCGAATCAAGGCCTGGATCGACATACTGGGCACCCTGCTGTTTCTGATGCCGCTGTCGTTACTGATCATCTGGGTCAGTCTGCCCTACGCCGGCGACTCCTGCAAGAGTGTCGCTACCTCGTGAAAGATTTTGGGACATCCCAGTCCCCAAAATCGACTCGCCAACGCGACAGCCGTTACTGCCCCGACCGTCCTGCGCTCATCACGACTCCGTCCCGCACATTGCAGCAAAGCTGCTCGTGCGCAACTCCGTCATGATGACCACAATGACTCTACGGCGTGTCGGATGCGCTATTTGTATGCCCTACGTCACTCCCTATCGGTCGTAACTTCGGCCATACAACCGCGCCTACGCCTATCGGGGACTAACCGCCTTCGCTTCGCTCTCCATGGCGGTTAGCGGTCGATCTGGGAGCAGTCGCCCGACCCGGGGGGACTGCCGCGCTATCTCATCAAAACGGTGATCCCCATCGCCTTCGTGCTGGTGTTTGTCCAGGGCCTCAGCGAACTGATCAAGAATGCCGCCTTTCTCAAGGGCCTGATCCCGCATCAGGACGAAAAACAACAAGAGCCCGAACAATGATAGATCCCGATCTCCTCGGCCCACTGATGTTCGGGGCGGCACTGCTCCTGATCTTCATCGGCTACCCGGTCGCCTTCGCCCTCGGCGGAACCGCCCTGGCCTTCGCCATCATCGGCATCAACATGGAGCTGTTCGACTTCGTCCTGCTGCAGGCCCTCTCCCAACGCATCTTCGGTATCATGCAGAACTACACCCTGTTGGCGGTGCCGTTCTTCATCCTCATGGGCATGATCCTGGAACGCACCGGATTGGCCGAAGACCTGCTCAAGACCATGGGCATCGCCTTCGGCCGGGTGCGCGGTGGCCTGGGGTTCTCCGTGGTGATCGTAGGTACCCTGCTGGCGGCGGCCACCGGGGTGGTTGGCGCCACGGTGGTCTCCATGGGCCTGATCGCCCTGCCGGTGATGCTCCAGGCCAACTACTCCAAACCGCTGGCCACCGGCGTCATCGCCGCATCCGGCACCCTTCGCTAACCGCCATGGAGAGCGAAGCGAAGGCGGTTAGTCCCCGATAGGCGTAGGCGCGGTTGTATGGCCGCAGTTACGACCGATAGGGAGTGACGTAGGGCATACAAATAGCGCATCCGACACGCCGTAGAGTCATTGTGGTCATCATGACGGAGTTGCGCACGAGCAGCTTTGCTGCAATGTGCGGGACGGAGTCGTGATGAGCGCAGGACGGTCGGGGCAGTAACGGCTGTCGCGTTGGCGAGTCGATTTTGGGGACTGGGATGTCCCAAAATCTTTCACGAGGTAGCGACACTCTTGGGCCAGGTAATTCCACCCAGCATCGTGCTCATCGTACTGGCCGACCAGCTCGGCGCCCCGGTGGGCGACCTGTTCGTCGGTTCTCTGGTCCCGGGCCTGATGCTCTCCGGCCTCTATGCCGCTTATATCGGGATCGTCGCCCTCTCCAGCCCCAAATCGGCCCCCGCCCTGCCCCTGGAGATGCGCACCATGGCCGGCAGCGAACTGCTGCGGCGCATCGTCCTGGTGATGATTCCCCCACTGGCCCTGATCCTGGTGGTGCTGGGCAGCATCTTCACCGGCTGGGCCACCCCCACCGAGGCGGGGGCCTTCGGCGCCGTGGGCGCCCTGCTGCTGGCCTTCGCCAACCGTCGCCTCAACCTGCGAGCCGTGATCGAGAGCATGCGCGAGACGGCCAAACTGACCAGTATGGTGCTGTTCATCCTGGTCGGTTCCCAGGCCTTCTCACTGGTGTTCAGGGGGCTGTTCGGTGATCTGTGGGTTGAGGATATCCTGACCAGCCTGCCCGGCGGTGCCATCGGCTTCCTGGTGATGGTAAACCTGCTGGTCTTTATCCTCGGCTTCTTTATCGATTTTTTCGAGATCGCCTTCATCATCATCCCGCTGCTGGCCCCGGTGGTGGTGCGTATCCTGGCCCCCATGTTCGCGGAATTCGACGAGCCGGCGCGCATGGCCCTGGTCTGGTTCGGCGTGATGATCGGCATGAACCTACAGACCTCGTTTCTCACACCGCCGTTTGGTTTCTCGCTCTTTTACCTGCGCGGGGTGGCCCCACGATCGGTCACCACGGCCCATATCTACAAGGGCGCCGTGCCCTTCATCATCATCCAGCTCATGGGGCTGCTGGCGCTGTTTTATTTCCCGCAGTTGGTTACCGGCCTGCTCACCCTGGGCGTCGGGCAACAGACCTGAACGATATCCGTCCCCCAGAGGGGGTCTCCAGACCGGGCTTACCGGCGAAAAAAAAACCTCCCCTGACGGGGAGGTTTTTTCGGTCGGAGCGACGACTCAGCCCTTGCCGCCGAACACAAACTCGGCGTACGCGGTCTCCGAGGTGCCGAACCACTTGTCGGAGTCACCCTTGAACTGGCTCCACTGATCCAGGATCGATTTGTAGACCGGATCCGACGCGGCCAGCTCGGCATACAGGGCGTTCGCTTCCTGCTTGGCGGCGGAGAGGATCTCGTCCGAGTACTTGCGCAGCTCCACGCCCTTGCCCGCCAGGCTCTTCAGCGCCGCTGGGTTCTTGGCGTCGTAATCGACCATCATCTGCAGATTGGCCTGGGCCGCCGCGGTGGAAACGATCTCCTGGTACTCCTTGGGCAGGCTGTCCCACGCCTTCTGGTTGACATACAGGCTCAGGGTCGGAGCAGGCTCCCACCAGCCGGGGTAGTAGAAATATTTGGCAACCTTGTGGAAGCCCATCTTCTCGTCGTCGTAGGGCCCGACCCACTCGGTGGCGTCGATCACACCGCGCTCCAGCGCCGGATAGATGTCACCGCCGGCAAGCACCTGCACGGTGGCGCCGAGACGGCTCATCACCTTGCCGCCAAGGCCCGGGATACGCATCTTCAACCCCTTGAGATCCTCGGCGGTATTCACCTCCTTGCGAAACCAGCCGCCCATCTGGGCGCCAGTGTTACCGGCGGGGAAGTTGACGATATTAAAGTCGGAAAAGACCTTGCGCATCTGCTCTGTTCCGCTTCAGTCGGAATTGGAGTTTTCCTCAATTTGAGTTAGTAGTAACTTCTGGAGGAAAATATGAGCAAACGAACAAGAGTGTCGCTACCTCGTGAAAGATTTTGGGACATCCCAGTCCCCAAAATCGACTCGCCAACGCGACAGCCGTTACTGCCCCGACCGTCCTGCGCTCATCACGACTCCGTCCCGCACATT
>PQCP01000165.1 GCA_003062205.1 Candidatus Sedimenticola endophacoides | reverse complement strand
TGTCGGATGCGCTATTTGTATGCCCTACGTCACTCCCTATCGGTCGTAACTGCGGCCATACAACCGCGCCTACGCCTATCGGGGACTAACCGCCTTCGCTTCGCTCTCCATGGCGGTTAGCGATTGTGTTGGGTTGGCGTGTCGGGTACGGAATATGGGGTGGTGTCCGGCAATGCCGCTGGTAGGGCCGCCCGCGCCGGCACAACCGGTGCGGGCTGGGTGAACCCTCAGCCGCACTTGGAGTCGCCGCAGTTGAGACAGGTGAGGCAGCCGTCCATCTGGATCATCGCCTTGGTGTGGCACTTTTTGCAGAGTTGCGCGCCGTCGGGGAATTCTCCGCCATCGGCCGCATCGCCCTCCCGGCCCCCCACGGCCTCTTCGTACTGGGCGCGTTTTTGATCCACCAGCTTCTTCTGGCTGTCGTCCAGGCCCGCCTCCTGAATCAGTCCGATGGTCACCATGTGGCAGTGGATCACATCGCCGATCTCCGCCACCAGCGAGGGCATGTATTTCCCGCCCTTCTTGAAGTAGCCGCCGGAGGGGTCGAACACCGAGCGTAGCTCCTCGACCAGGAAGGTGCTGTCGCCGCCCTTGCGGAACACGGCGGAGATGATCCGTGTCAGGGCCACGATCCACTGGAAGTGATCCATATTCTTGGAGTTGATGAAGATCTCGAACGGGCGGCGCATCTCGTGCTCGGTGCCTTCGTTGAGCACGATATCGTTGATGGTGACGTAGAGGGCGTGCTCCGACAGCGGGGTCTTGATCTTGTAGGTGGAGCCCAGCAGCATCTCCGGACGCGCCAGCTTTTCGTGCATCTGGATGATGTTTTCGTCGCTTTCGGCGGCGGGGGCGTCCGCCTGGGCCTGCCGTTTCGCCTCCTCTTCGCTGGTTACGTCGTACCCGACGATCGCTTTTTCGATTTTTATGGTCATGGTCTCTTTTCCGGTGTGGGCGGGCGGCGCCGGGCGCCGTGCGCCCGGATGATCAGAATTTCCCGTAATAGCCCTCTTTCAGGGCGTCGAACAGGTTGGCCGCGGTATGCACCTCGCCGTCGTACTCGATCTTTTCGTTACCTTTGGCCTCAACCACGCTGCCGTCATCAAGGGTGAAGCGGTAGGTGGTCTTCTCCAGATCCTGCTCCTTGACCAGCACCCCCTGGAACGCCTCGGGGTTGAATCGGAAGGTGGTGCAGCCCTTCAGGCCCTGCTCGTAGGCGTAGAGGTAGATGTCCTTGAACTCCTCGTACGGGTAGTCGGTGGGCACATTGGCGGTCTTGGAGATGGAGGAGTCGATCCATTTCTGGGCTGCGGCCTGTACATCCACATGCTGTTTCGGGCGAATGTCGTCGGCGCAGATGAAATAGTCGGGGAGTCGCTTCTCCTGCTCTTCGCTGTAGGGCATCGCCTCCTGGTTGATCAGGGCCCGGTAGGCGAGCAGTTCGAAGCTGAACACGTCCACCTTCTCCTTGGTCTTGCGCCCTTCGCGGATGATGTTGCGTGAGTAGTGGTGGGCGAAGCTGGGCTCGATACCGTTGCTGGCGTTGTTGGCCAGGGAGAGGGAGATGGTGCCGGTGGGGGCGATGGAGCTGTGGTGGGTGAAGCGGCAGCCGTGGTTGGCGATCCCATCTACCAGTTCCGGCTCCTCCCCGGCGAGCTGCTGCATGTAGCGGCTGTATCTGGCGTGCAGGATCCGGCCCTTGACCATGTCGCCGAGCTTGTAGCCGTCGGCGACCATCTCGGGCCGGCGGGCGAGCATTTCGTCGGTGACGCTGAACTCCTCGTCCATGATCGGTGCAGCTCCTTTCTCCCGGGCCAGTTCCAGGCCGGTGCGCCAGCCGACGGTGGCCAGTTCCCTGGTGACGCGGTCGGTGAAGGCAAGCGATTGCGGATCGCCGTATTTCATGCGCAGCATGGTCATGGTCGAGCCCAGGCCCAAATACCCCATGCCGTGGCGGCGTTTGCGCTGGATCTCCTCGCGCTGTTGGGGCAGGGGCAGGCCGTTGATCTCCACCACGTTGTCGAGCATGCGGGTAAACGTGGCGACCACTTCCCGGTAGGACTCCCAGTCGAAGTAGGCGTTATCGGTGAACGGGTTGCGCACGAACTTGGTCAGGTTGACGGAGCCGAGCAGGCAGGCACCGTAGGTGGGCAGCGGCTGTTCGCCGCAGGGGTTGGTGGCGCGGATGTTTTCGCAGAACCAGTTGTTGTTCATCTCGTTGACCTTGTCGATCAGGATGAAGCCGGGTTCGGCGAAATCGTAGGTGGAGGCCATGATCATATCCCACAGGCGGCGGGCGCGGATGGTCTTGTAGATCCGGCAGGCGACGCGCCCGGCTGGGTCGGTGATGTAACCGCGGTCATGGGGCCAGTCGCGCCAGATCACCTTGGTGGGATCGGCCAGGTAATCGCTGTCGGCATCCACCTCCTTGTGGTTGAGCGGGAAGGCGAGGTGCCATTCGCCGTCGCGCTTTACCGCCTCCATGAACTCCTCGGTGATCAGCAGGGAGAGGTTGAACTGGCGCAGCCGCCCATCCTCGCGCTTGGCGCGGATGAAATCCATCACATCGGGGTGGCCGATGTCGAAGGTGGCCATCTGGGCGCCCCGGCGGCCACCGGCGGAGGAGACGGTGAAACACATCTTGTCGTAGATGTCCATGAAGGAGAGGGGGCCCGAGGTGTAGGCGCCGGCACCGCTTACATAGGCGCCCCGGGGGCGCAGGGTGGAGAACTCGTAGCCGATGCCGCAGCCCGCCTTCAGGGTCAGGCCCGCCTCGTGGACCTTGGAGAGGATCTCGTCCATGGAGTCGTGGATGGTGTCGGAGACGGTGCAGTTGATGGTGGAGGTGGCGGGCTTGTGCTCGCGGGCGCCGGCATTGGAGGTGATGCGCCCGGCGGGGATGGCGCCCTGGCGTAGTGCCTGTACGAACTTCTCCTCCCACTCTTTGCGCAATTCTGGGGTGGCCTCGATCTCGGCCAGTGCCCGGGCGACTCGGCGGTAGGTGCCCTCGATGTCCTGGTCTACGGGGGTGCCCTCCTTGGTCTTCAGGCGGTATTTGGTGTTCCAGATGTCGCTGGATGCTTCCTGCAGCGGTATCTCTGCCGCCGTGGAAGGCACGGCTTTCAGATGAGCGCTTTTCATGTTGCGGCATGCCCCTTGTTGTTCAGTTCGATGGGTTCCGATGGTTCTGTCCCGGTGTCGGCGCCGTCGTGGTGTGCGCCGGGCCGGTGAACTCTGCCACCATGCGCTACCCGGGTGTGTGGGAGAACGGTGCCGTAAAAGCGCTGATATGCAGGTGATGTTTACTACATATAGTGTTATAAGCGCCGTTATTTCCCTGTGGAGACACTATATCTTGTGTTTCGTTGGCTTGAAGATTAGATTCGACAGGAGATGCTGTCAAGGGCATGAGAAATTCATCGTGGAAATGAAAATTATAATGAAAACAGTTGATTATATTGGTGTCGGTAATATAAGTGGTGGAATTTTAAAGAAAATAAAAAAACACAATATATTGTGTCTGCGACTTGATTGGAGCACTAGTGGGAAGTGCCTCAGGCAATAAAAACGCCCGCCCATTGGGCGGGCAAGGGTACTGCATTTGGTCTTATTTTTTGTCTTGCTTGCGTTCCGGCCGTTTCGCCGGCGCGGCGGGGACCGGATAGGGGTAGGGTGGATAGGCGCCATAGGCGGGGTAACCATAGCCATGGTAGGGGTAGCCCCAGCCGCCCGGATGGTATCCGCCATAGTAGGGGTAGCCGCCTCCATACCAGGGAGCGCCGCTCCAGGGGCCTCCACCCCAGGGTCCGCCCCAGCCGCTCCACGGCCACCACCAGGCATCGGCGCTGAGGGGGGCGAGGGCGGCGCTACCGGCGATCAGTGCTGCGGCAATCCATCGTTTGCTCTTCATCATATGCGTTTCTCCCATCTCCAACAGGGTCAGTCCAGGACAGTCGATCGAGACAGAAAGGGGTACAGCGCTTCTGCACACTGTTCAGGATAAGCCAGAAGGCAGGATCGCTTTATTGATCCAGATCAGCTTCGCATCTCTGTATAAGGATTTCCTTACATACTCCTGGAGCACCTTTTCCGGCGGGTCGGGCATTCGTGCTATGGTAGCGTCGACGGCGGTGAAGCGAGGAGGGGGAGCGTGAGGGCACAGACCACCCTGGTGTTGGGTATCGGCAACAATCTGCTTACCGACGAAGGGGCGGGGATCCATGTGATCGAGCTGCTGGCGCGGTGCCATCCCGATGCCGCGGGGGTCAGTTTCATCGACGGCGGCACCTTGAGCTTTACCCTGGCGGAGTATCTGGCCACCCATGACCGGTTGATCGTGGTCGATGCGGCGCGTATTGGCGCCGAGCCGGGCGGCATCGACTGCTTCGAGGGGGAGGCGATGGACCGCTATCTGAGCGGCAACCGCGAGAGCGTGCACGAGGTCGGGCTGATGGACCTGCTCGATATCTGCCGGTTGCAGGATCACTATCCACAACGGCGCGCCCTGATCGGCATCCAGCCCCTCTCCATCGACTGGGGTGAGGCGCCGAGCGAACCCGTGGCGCGGGCACTGCCCGAAGCGGGCCGCCGGGTAATGGCCCTGATCGAGCGCTGGGACCGGGAGTGAGCGCGGGCCATTCCCGTTCGCCCGCTGACAATCAACGGCTGCCTTTCTCCGAAAAATGCGCTATAAATTCCCTTAGTCCGCCCAGTAACGGGATTCATATGCCCCCGGACTGTATCGTTATATTCTAATAAGCTGATCTATGTCAGCGCTTGCCGCCGGGAAATTGCCTATTATTTCCTGGGAACCGAATAAGAAGACAAGGCAGATGGAGAGACTCGACACCATCCCCGTGGTTTCAGCATCCTCCCCCGGGTCCGCCGTGGGCGTGACCGGGAACGTCTTGCCCCTCCTGCATGAGATCCGCCACGCCCTGGAACGTCTTGCGCGCGACCGAGATCCCACCGTCATCGATCTGCGCGCCATCCCCTTCGCCCCGGGCGACGAGGAGCGCCTGCTGTCGCTGCTCGGCCGGGGTGAGGTAAGCCTTGTCCTCAGCGCCCTGGGACGCTCGGAGATCCGGGAGAGCGGCTATCCGGGGGTCTGGGTGGTGGAACATTACAACGATGCCGGGGAGCGCATCGCCCTACAGATCGAAGTGACCGATATTCCGGCCATCGCCAGGTCCCAGGTGGCCGATATCGAGGAGAGCAGTACACGTTTGAATGACTTGCTGATGAACGACAACGGCTGACGAACGTCACGCGAAGGGAGGTAATATGGCTAACTCGAAGACCCTGGGTGAAAGTCTCAGGCGTCATGGGGTCACGCGACGCGGATTTCTGAAGTTCTGTTCCGCCACAGCATCGCTGATGGCGCTGCCGCCGACCATGGTCCCGGCCATCGCAGCGGCACTGGAGCGGGCGAAGCGGCCTTCGGTCATCTGGTTGTCTTTTCAGGAGTGCACGGGTTGCACTGAGTCACTGACCCGAAGCCACGCCCCCACGGTAGAGAGTCTGATCTTCGACCACGTATCCCTGGATTACCACCACACCCTGCAGGTGGCATCGGGCGAGGCCGCCGAGGCGGCCCGCGAGGCGGCGATGCACGAAAACCAGGGTGGCTACCTGTTGGTGGTCGATGGCTCCATTCCGCTGGCCGATCCCGGGTACTCCACCATCGCCGGTATCAGCAATGTCGACATGCTCCGGGAGACGGCGGCGGGTGCGGCGGCGATCATCGCGGTCGGCACCTGTGCCGCCTTTGGCGGATTGCCCAAGGCCGACCCCAACCCCACGGGTGCCGTGCCGGTCTCGGAGATCATCCGGGACAAACCGATCGTAAACGTCTCCGGCTGTCCTCCCATTCCGGTGGTGATCACCGGCGTGCTGGCCCACTTTCTCACCTTCGGGGCGCTGCCCGAGCTGGATCGCTACGGGCGGCCCATGGTCTTTTACGGGCAGAGCATCCATGACCGCTGTTACCGCCGTCCCTTCTATGACAAGGGGCTGTTCGCCGAGACCTTCGATGACGAGGGCGCGCGCAAAGGGTGGTGCCTCTACAAGATGGGCTGCAAGGGGCCGATGACCTACAACGCCTGCGCCACCGCCAAGTGGAATAACGGCACCGGCTGGCCGGTGGAGGCCGGACACGGCTGCCTCGGCTGCTCGGAGCCCGACTTCTGGGATGCCGGCGGTTTCTACAACGCACTCTCGATCCCCACCAGCGACGTGACGGGTACCGTGGTCACCGGCGCCGTGGCCGGTGCCGCGTTGGGCGCTGCGGCGGCGCTCCTCAACCGGGGCACCCAGGGCGAAGCGCGGGAAAAACATGCGACGGTCACCGTCGATGACCTGGAGAAAGGGGTATGAGCGAACCGATGGATTTTCTCTTGCTGGTGCGCGGTACGGGATTTGATGTGGCCCTGACGATCTTCGTCATCGGTGTCGTGCTGCGTCTTTTCGAGATCTTCTCTCTGGGACGCGGGGTGAATCTGGCGGAGCCCCGGGGTAGGGAGTTCGGGCCCGGCATGCGCACGATCCTGACCCGCAATGTCCCCGATCCACACACCTTCCGCCGCCAGCCGCTGACCGTGGTGATCGGCTATCTGTTCCACATCGGACTGTTGATCTCGCTGCTGCTGTTCGTGCCGCACATCGAGCTGTTCAAGGAGACCTTCGGCTTTGGCTGGCCCGGGCTGGCGACGCCGATCGTGGACGCCGCCGCCGTGATCACGATCATCGCGCTGCTGGCCGCGCTCTGGCACCGTGCCAGCAACCCGGTGATGCGTCGTATCACCCGTGCCGAGGACTGGCTCGTGTGGCTGGCGACTTTCCTGCCGATGCTCACCGGCTATCTCGCCTATCACCGCATGGTCGACCCCTATCCACTGATTCTGGGGCTGCATCTGCTATCGGTGGAACTCCTGCTGGTGCTCTTCCCGTTCACCAAGCTGATGCATACGTTCACCCTGTTTATCGCCCGCTGGTACAACGGCGCGATGAATGGCTATCGGGGGGTGCAGTCATGAGCCAGGCGACCATCGAAAAAGGCATCAACGCCTTCAAGGAGCAGATCGACGCCCCGGTGGCCGCTTTCTTCTCCAGCTGCGTCAGCTGCGGCATGTGCGCCGAGGCCTGCCTCTTCTACACCGAGACGGGGGATCCGAAATACACCCCGATCCACAAGCTGGAACCCCTGCGCCGGGTGTGGGAGCAGGAGTACACCCTCACCGGAAAGATCAAGAAGCTGTTCGGCCTCACCGAGGCGGTGACCGACCGCATGCTCAGCGAATGGCAGGAGCTGCTCTACGACAGCTGTACCATGTGCGCGCGCTGCTCCATGGTCTGCCCGGTGGGCAACGACATTGCCTACATGGTGCGCAAGGCGCGCGAGGGGATGGTCGCCTCGGGTAACGCCCCCGAGGGGGTCAGGATGGCCTCCACCCGCGCGGTGCGCATCGGCAGTCCCATGGGGGTGAAGCTGACGAGCCTCCAGGCCCAGATCAGGCACATCGAGGCGGATACCGGGCTCACTATCCCGATCGATGTGGAGGGGGCCGAGTACATGGCCCTGCTCTCCTCTATGGAGATCATGAACTTCCCCGAGTATATCGGCGGGCTGGCGAAAATCTTCGCGCATGCCGGGATCAGCTGGACCCTCTGTTCCACTGCCTTCGAAGCGACCAATTCGGGGATCCAGATCGGCTCCAGCGACATCGCACGGGAATTGGTGCAGCGCGTGGTCGACGGGGCGGAGCGGCTCAAGGTCAGGGCGGTGATCAGCCCTGAATGCGGTCACGCCTATACCGCGATCCGCTGGGAGGGGCCGAACCTCGTCGGCCGGCGTTTCACGTTCAAGGTGATCCACATCCTCGAACTGCTCGACCAGCTGCGCGCCTCGGGCCGGATACGGACCGAGGGGCTGGAGCGCGAATGTATGACCTTCCACGACCCCTGTTCGCTGGTGCGCAAGGGCGGAGTAATTGAATCGCCCCGCAACCTGATGAATATGGTTACCGAGAACTTCGTGGAACTCGAAGAGCATGGAAAATGGGGCTGGTGCTGCGGCGGTGGTGGCGGAGTCTCCAGCAACGAGGAGGCGGCCGGACTGCGTCACAAGGCGTTTCGGCGTAAAAAGGAGCAACTGGAGGCCAGCGGTGCCGATGCCCTGGTCACCGCCTGCGCCAACTGCAGGCTGGTGATGGAGGAGGGCTTCGAGGGCTACCGGGTCGAGATGCCGATCCTTGGGCTCACCGAGCTGGTTGCCGATCATCTGGTCACCGAAGAGGGAAGCGGCGAGCCGCCAGAGAAGCGATAACCGACAAGCATACACCAGCGGTTGACCACCAGCGCCCGTCCACGGGCGCTGGTGAAAACTGGAGAGAACAGCCATGACAGAACGAATCGTCGTTGATCCCATCACCCGCATCGAGGGGCACCTGCGCATCGAGGCCCAGATGGAGGGTGACCGCATCGGCCAAGCCTACTCATCGGGCACCATGGTGCGGGGCATCGAGACCATCCTCAAGGGACGCGACCCGCGTGACGCATGGGCCTACGCGCAACGCATCTGCGGCGTGTGCACCCTGGTGCACGGCATTGCCTCGGTGCGCGCGGTGGAGGATGCGCTCGACTACCAGATCCCGAAAAACGCGGAGCTGATCCGCAACCTGATGATCGGCGCCCAGTACATCCACGACCACGTAATGCACTTCTATCACCTGCACGCCCTGGACTGGGTGGATGTGGTGTCGGCCCTCAACGCGGATCCCAAGGCGACATCGGAGCTGGCCCAATCGCTGAGTGGTTGGCCCAAGTCCTCACCGGGTTACTTCGCGGATGTCAAAAAGAAGCTGAAGGACTTCGTTGAGGCTGGACAACTCGGGATCTTCGCCAAGGCCTACTGGGGCCACTCGGCCTACCGGTTGCCGGCGGAGGCCAATCTGATGGCCACCGCCCACTACCTTGAGGCCCTCACCTGGCAGCGCGATGTGGCGCGCCTGCACACCATCTTCGGCGGTAAAAATCCGCACCCCAACTTTCTGGTCGGCGGCGCCGCCTCGCCAATCGACCTCAACTCCGATTCGGCGATCAACGCCAGAAAACTCTCCCAGGTGAAGGACATCATCGACAAGATGCGCAGCTTCGTCGATCAGGTCTACCTCCCCGACACCCTGGCCGTCGCCTCCTTCTACAAGGACTGGTTCACCCGCGGCGAGGGATTGGGCAACTTCCTCTGCTACGGTGATCTGCCGGACACCAGCATGCGCGATCCCGAGAGCTACTTCTTCCCATCCGGCGTGATCCTCAACCGGGATATCAACACTGTGCATGAGATCGACCTCCACGACCAGGAGCAGATCAGGGAGTTCGTCGCCCACTCCTGGTACGACTACGATGCGGGCAAGGAGAGCGGTCTGCACCCCTACGATGGCGAGACCAACCTCAACTACACCGGACCCAAACCGCCCTACCGGCATCTCGACGTGGAGCAATCCTACTCCTGGTTGAAGGCGCCGCGCTGGCGCGACAAGGCGATGGAGGTCGGCCCCCTGGCCCGGGTCCTCCTGCTCTACGCCAAGGGCCATGAACCGACCCGCGAATTGGCCACCTTCGCCCTGCAAAAACTCGGTGCACCGCTGGAAGCAATGTTCTCCACCCTGGGCCGCACCGCGGCGCGCACCCTGGAGACCAAGCTGCTGGCAGACCAGATGCAGGGCTGGTATGACGACCTGATCGCCAACATCAAGGCTGGGGACACCCGCACCTTCAACGAGACGCTTTGGGAACCCTCCACCTGGCCGGACAAATGCCAGGGCGCGGGCTTCATGGAAGCCCCGCGTGGCGCCCTTGGACACTGGGTGGTGATCGAAGACGGCAGGATCGCCAACTACCAGGCAATCGTCCCCTCCACCTGGAACGCCGGTCCCCGCGATGCCACCGGACAGGCGGGTGCCTATGAGGCAGCCCTGCAGGACAACCACCAGATGGCTGATCCGAAGCAGCCCCTGGAGATTTTGCGCACCATCCATAGTTTCGACCCCTGCATCGCCTGTGCCGTGCACCTGGCCGACGAAGAGGGCGAGGAGATGGTGCGGGTTCAGATCAGCGGCGGTGGGTAGTATTTGGAGGCATGAGGTGCTGGTTTTGCACTGGGGTGTACATGCGGTGCGGATACAGAAGTATACAACTACTTCCGAACCTACGACCCTGCGACGGGACGTTATCTGGAATCTGATCCCATCGGTCTGGATGGTGGGCTGAATACTTACTCCTACGCGTACGAGAATCCACTTTACTGGATTGACGAGGACGGACTCAGGGCCTTGGGTGGTACGCGAGGGATTCCAATTCCAGTTCCAGGGTTTACTCCTGGCCCCACCCCTGGAAATGGCGAGGGCACCGCAACCGGCCGAAGTGGAGCTCCACCGAGGGACACGCCAAGGGACGTAGGACGAGACCTAGGACGACCAAATGGTAGAGGAAGGAATCAGTGTGTTATTAAATGTGATGGTGTTCAGATCAAGGGTTCTGGGCAGGGAAAAGGGGTAGATGCAAATTGTCCCGCTTGCCCGGCTTGGATTTACGGCTGGGGTAAGGGCAGCACGCCAAATCAAGCATGGAATAATGCTTGGGATGCGGCTGATGCGAACAGTCCGCGTGGATGTCAGAAGAGACATTGTCGGGGCATTGCTGGCTCATGCAAGGGATGGAAAGGTGGGAAACGATAAGATGTCGTCGGAAAGTGAATTTTCCGAGTCAAGCCTTTCTGATGAAGAACTAGATAGTCTTCGACAAGCTGCGAAGGACGGTGATACCGGCGCACAGGTGGAGTTGGCAGCTAGACTCGCTACAGGAGATGGAGTAGCACAAGACCTTGAATCGGCCGCTGATTTATACAAACAAGCCGCAGAAGCAGATTCGCCTGAAGGATTTTATAACTTGGCGCTGATGACTCTTTTCGGGGAAGGCGTAGAGAAAAATCTTGACGAAGCAGTGAGGTTGCTTTTCGAAGCAATTGATTGCGGGAGTAGTGATGCATGCCTCGTAATTGCAGAAGCGTATGAAACAGGGAAGTTGTGTTTATCGCAAGAGTGTCGCTACCTCGTGAAAGATTTTGGGACATCCCAGTCCCCAAAATCGACTCGCCAACGCGACAGCCGTTACTGCCCCGACCGTCCTGCGCTCATCACGACTCCGTCCCGCACATTGCAGCAAAGCTGCTCGTGCGCAACTCCGTCATGATGACCACAATGACTCTACGGCGTGTCGGATGCGCTATTTGTATGCCCTACGTCACTCCCTATCGGTCGTAACTGCGGCCATACAACCGCGCCTACGCCTATCGGGGACTAACCGCCTTCGCTTCGCTCTCCATGGCGGTTAGCGATGGACGCTACAACCCCGAAAAAATGATCGTCGCCCCGCTAACAGTTACCGGCCTGCCTAGTTCTCGGCTAATACCCTAGTCTGGTTGTACGGTATTTGTGGTCACCTAATGGTTTATGAAACATTCGGGCTAAGACAGGTCATCGGCCGTTGTGTTTACTGCCATCAAATAATCAGATGATCACCACATCAGATTACGTGGGCACTCTCATCAACGGGGAGAAATCTCAGCGGTTCTTGGGTAGACTTGGACATGGGGCGACCTCGTTTAGCTTCACCGAAGCGTTTTTGGCGAAATACCAATTATATCAATTGGTTGAACGAGGTGCGCCCTTTTTTATGAATAATTCGGGCTAGGACGACCAAATGGTAGAGGAAGGAATCAGTGTGTTATTAAATGTGATGGTGTTCAGATCAAGGGTTCTGGGCAGGGAAAAGGGGTAGATGCAAATTGTCCCGCTTGCCCGGCTTGGATTTACGGCTGGGGTAAGGGCAGCACGCCAAATCAAGCATGGAATAATGCTTGGGATGCGGCTGATGCGAACAGTCCGCGTGGATGTCAGAAGAGACATTGTCGGGGCATTGCTGGCTCATGCAAGGGATGGAAAGGTGGGAAACGATAAGATGTCGTCGGAAAGTGAATTTTCCGAGTCAAGCCTTTCTGATGAAGAACTAGATAGTCTTCGACAAGCTGCGAAGGACGGTGATACCGGCGCACAGGTGGAGTTGGCAGCTAGACTCGCTACAGGAGATGGAGTAGCACAAGACCTTGAATCGGCCGCTGATTTATACAAACAAGCCGCAGAAGCAGATTCGCCTGAAGGATTTTATAACTTGGCGCTGATGACTCTTTTCGGGGAAGGCGTAGAGAAAAATCTTGACGAAGCAGTGAGGTTGCTTTTCGAAGCAATTGATTGCGGGAGTAGTGATGCATGCCTCGTAATTGCAGAAGCGTATGAAACAGGGAAGTTGTGTTTATCGCAAGAGTGTCGCTACCTCGTGAAAGATTTTGGGACATCCCAGTCCCCAAAATCGACTCGCCAACGCGACAGCCGTTACTGCCCCGACCGTCCTGCGCTCATCACGACTCCGTCCCGCACATTGC
>PQCP01000164.1 GCA_003062205.1 Candidatus Sedimenticola endophacoides | reverse complement strand
GTCGGATGCGCTATTTGTATGCCCTACGTCACTCCCTATCGGTCGTAACTGCGGCCATACAACCGCGCCTACGCCTATCGGGGACTAACCGCCTTCGCTTCGCTCTCCATGGCGGTTAGCGGATGAATTCATCGGTGATTGACTGCATGACGAAGTGCGGACTGCCCCGCCCATCGCCAGACGAACCGAGCCTTCAAGACGTTGGGGACGCGCTCTTGCGCCAAAATCCGACACTCGGGCTTCAGCCGAACAACATACAGCCCCATCCAACAAACAATACCTGACTAAAGGTTCACCACTACCGGACCGCTATCGGCTTTGAGGGGGGTTGTATATCCCCCGGGGAACGAGGGGGCCGGAAAATGCGCAAGAAAATCAGACGTGTACTGACACAGCGAGGGCTTGAGATGCGGATGCGCGATACCCTCGACGCCCTGGCGGAATTCTCGCTCCGGGCGGCGCTGAATCCGTCTGGCGGATTCGAGACCGCGCACCCTGACAACGCCCCTGCGCCCGTAGCGGTCGCGCATCGCAAACACCGTCCCGGCTGAGCGCGCACACCCACATACGCTAACCGCCATCAAGAGTGTCGCTACCTCGTGAAAGATTTTGGGACATCCCAGTCCCCAAAATCTTTCACGAGGTAGCGACACTCTTGTGAAAAAGCCGGCCCGAGGCCGGCTTTTTCGCTGGGGACGCGGCCACGCTCAGGGCTCGGCGTCCACCGCCTCGGCCCCCTCCTTCTCCACCGGCATCAGATCGGCCTTGCTCACACCCAGGGCCAGAACGGAACTGCTGGCCACGTAGATGGAGGAGTAGGTACCCACGAGTACGCCGATGATCAGGGCCAGGGCGAAGCCGTGGATGATCTCACCACCGAACACGGCCAGGGCGATCAGCACCAGCAACGTGGTGAGCGAGGTGACCAGGGTGCGGCTCAGGGTCTGGTTGAGGGAGGCGTCGATCACCTCCCGCGAACTGCCCTTGCGCAGCTTGCGGAAGTTCTCTCGGATACGGTCGAAGACCACGATGGTGTCGTTCAGGGAGTAGCCGATCACCGCCAGAATCGCCGCCAGCACCGACAGATCAAACTCGATCCGCAGCAGCGAGAAGATCCCAAGGGTGATGAGCACGTCGTGCACCAGGGCGATCACCGAACCGAGGGCGAAGCGATACTCGAAGCGCAGCGCCACGTAGATGAGGATGCCGATCAGGGCGTAGAGCATCGCCAGCCCCCCCTGTTCGGTCAGCTCATCACCCACCTGGGGGCCGACGAACTCCACCCGGCGTAGTTCGACCCCACCGCCGGAGGCGGCGGAGAGGGCGGCGTACGCCTTGTCGCTGATCTCGGCGCTCTCCATGCCATCGCGCGGGGCCAACCGCACCAGGACATCCTGGGAGGTGCCGAAGTGCTGCACCATGGCGTCGTCGAATCCTCCCTGGGCCAGGGCGGAGCGCACACCGGCCAGCTCCGCCGGTTTCTTGTAGCCGACCTCCACCAGGATGCCGCCGGTGAAGTCGATGCCGAGGTTGAGCCCCTGGACGATGATCGACAGCAGAGAGGCCAGCAGTATGGCGCCGGATATCAGCATCGCCATTTTGCGCCGCGCCATGAAGCGGATGGATGTCTCGGATTTAAACAGCTGCATTGCCTTGATCCCGTGGTTGACTCAGATCGCAAGCCGCTTGACGCGGCGATTGCCATAGATCAGATTGATCACGGCGCGCGTGCCAAGAATGGCGGTGAACATGGAGGTGAGGATGCCGATGAACAGGGTCACGGCAAAGCCCTTGATCGGGCCGGTGCCGAAGCTGAATAGCACCACCGCCGCGATCAGGGTGGTGATATTGGCGTCGACGATGGTCGACAGCGCCTTCTCATAGCCGGCGTAGATGCTCGCCTGGGGCGTGCTGCCGACCCGGATCTCCTCGCGGATGCGCTCGAAGATCAGCACGTTGGCGTCCACCGCCATGCCCACGGTCAGCACAATACCGGCGATGCCTGGCAGGGTCAGGGTCGCCTGCAACATCGACAGGATGGCCACGATCAGCACCAGGTTGAGCAGCAGGGCCATATTGGCCACCAGCCCGAAGGCCCGGTAGTAGACGGCCATGAAGAGCATCACCAGGGCCAGACCGATCACCACCGACCGGAACCCCTGATCGATATTATCCTGCCCGAGGCTGGGGCCGATGGTGCGCTCCTCGACAATATCGATGGGCGCCGCCAGGGCACCGGCACGCAGCAGCAGGGCCAGGTCGTGGGCCTCCTGGGGGCTGTCGAGGCCGGTGGTCTGGAAACGCCGCCCGAAGGGTTCGCGGATGCTGGCGACACTGATCACCTCCTCCACCTGCACCTTGCGGGTAACCCGCTCGCCATCCACCATAGTGGTTTCAGGGCGTGTCTCGATGAACACCACCGCCATCGGCTTGTTGACGTTCTCCGTGGTCACTCGGCGCATACGGCTGCCGCCGGCGCTGTCGAGGTTGACGATCACCGCTGGCTGGCCGGTGGTCTGGTCGAAACCGGACGCCGCGTCGGTGATCTGATTACCGGTGACGATCACCCGCTTCTTGAGCAGGATCGGCTGACCCTCGCGGGTACGATAGAGCTTGGAGCCCACCGGCAGCTTGCCCGCCAGCGCCGCGTCGACACTCCCCTCGGTATCCTCCAGACGGTACTCCAGGGTGGCGGTCGCGCCCAGCATCTCCTTCAGCTTGGCCGGGTCCTGGGCGCCGGGCAGTTGCACCACGATGCGCCGCTCGCCCTGCTGCTGGATGATCGGCTCGGCCACCCCGAGGGCGTTGACCCGGTTGCGCAGGGTGGTGATGTTCTGGTCCAGGGCGAATTTGCGGATCTGGGCCTGCTCGGCGCGGCTGATGGCGGCGTGGATCAGGAAATCACCCTCAAGGTCCGCACTCTCCAGCACCAACTCCCGAAACTCGTTGCCGATGACATCGTAGGCCTTGTCGCGAAGCGCGGCGCTGCTGTATTGAACGACGATTCGCTCCCCCTCCTGGGCGACCCGGGTATACCGCAGCTTTTCGGTGCGCAGCAGGCTGCGGATGTCGTCGGTGTAGCGCTCGAGCGCCTTCTCCACCGCCGCCTCCATGTCGACGTCGATCAGCACATGGATACCGCCGCGCAGATCCAGGCCGAGATACATGGGCAGCGCCCCCATGCCCCGGAGCCAGCCGGGCACATCGGTCGAGAGGGTCAGGGCCTGGCTGTAGTCGCTACCCAGCTCGACCTCCAGCAGGTCCCGGGCGCGCAGCTGGCTCTCGGAATCATTGAAACGCAACAACAAACGGTTGTTGGCCGAGTGCTCGATCGCCTTGCTCCCGATACCCGCGCCGCGCAGGATCTCCTCGACCCGGGTCCGGGTGTCGGCGGTGACCTCGGCGCGGCGGGTGCCGGAGATCTCCATCGCCGGGTCCTGACTGAAGAGATTGGGCAGCGCGTAGATCAGTCCGATGACCACCACCGCCAGGAGCAGGAGGTTCTTCCAAAGGGGATATCGATTCATGATTGCCTGTGTATTGTTTTACTTTTGGATAAGCGTGGCCGGCGGGGGCGTGGTACGGATTCGCCATCCCGGCGCGAGCGCCGGGACCGCAATGCTTCAGAGCTCCTTGATCGAGCCCTTCGGCATCACGGAGTTGACGGCGGCGCGTCGGATCTTGATGTTGACCCCGTCGGCAATCTCCAGCAGCACGAAATTCTCACCGAGATCGACAATCTTGCCCAGCATGCCGCCATCGGTCTGTACCTCGTCGCCCTTGGCGAGGGCGTCGACCAGCTTCTTGTGCTCTTTTTGACGCTTCATCTGGGGACGGATCATGAGGAAATAGAGCATGATGATCAGGCCCACCGGCAAAATCAGCCCCTCCAGGCCACCACCGGCGGGCGCACCGCCCGCAGCCTGTGCCATCGCGTCGGAAATAAAGAAACTCATGGTAATCTCACCTGCTAATTGCATTCGTGTTTAGCCGCGCGCACCGTCACCGCCGCGCGCGAATCCCAAGCGCCCGATTATGCCACAGTTGCGGCCATTTACGAATCCGCCGCACCGCGCAGGGCGTAGAATTCCCGCACGAAGGATGCGAAGCGCCCCTGCCCGATCGCCTCACGGATGTCGCGCATCAGCCGCTGGTAGTAGTGGAGGTTGTGGATGGTGTTGAGACGTGCGCCGAGGATCTCGTTGCACCTGACGAGATGGCGCAGATAGCTGCGGCTGTAATTGCGGCAGGTATAGCAGTCGCAGAGGGGATCCAGCGGCCCGGTGTCGTCGGCGTGCACGGCGTTTCTGATCCGCACCACTCCCTGGTGGGTGAACAGGTGTCCGTTGCGGGCGTTGCGGGTCGGCATCACGCAGTCGAACATATCGATCCCCCGGCCCACCGCCTCCACGATATCCTCCGGCGTACCCACGCCCATCAGGTAGCGGGGCTTGTCCGGTGGTAGCCGCCCGGAGAGATAGTCGAGCACCCTCCAACGATCCTCCGGGGGCTCGCCCACCGACAGCCCGCCCACGGCGTAACCGTCGAAACCGATCTCCATCAACCCCTCCAGCGAGCGTCCGCGCAACGCCTCGTAGACCCCGCCCTGGACGATGGCGAACAGCGCCGAGGGGTTGTCGCCATGGGCCTCGCGGCTGCGCCGGGCCCAGCGCAGGGATAGCTCCATCGATTCGCGCGCCTCCGCCTCGGTGGCGGGATAGGGGGTGCACTCGTCGAAGATCATGACGATGTCGGAGCCGAGCTCACGCTGCACCCGCATCGACTCCTCCGGCCCCATGAAGATGCGGCTGCCGTCGACCGGCGAACGGAAGTGCACTCCCTGTTCGGTGATCTTGCGCATCTTGCCCAGACTGAAGACCTGGAAACCACCGGAGTCGGTGAGGATCGGCCCCTCCCAGTGCATGAAATCGTGCAGATCGCCATGGTGACGGATCACCCGGGTACCGGGGCGCAGCATCAGATGAAAGGTGTTGCCGAGGATGATCTCGGCCCCAAGCCCCCGCAGCTCCTCCGGGGTCATCGCCTTAACCGTTCCGTAGGTGCCCACCGGCATGAAGGCCGGGGTCTCCACCTCCCCCCGCTGAAAAATCAGACGGCCCCTGCGCGCAGGACCATCGGTAGCTAAAGACTCGAATTTCATGACTTACATCAAGGTTATCTGCAATTCTTCGATTGACGAAGGAGGTGAAGCATTAGAAACTGACCATGTACTGAAGCTCTGCTTAAGTACTCACTCCTCCATCCTCCTTTGGTGGATATTTTGAAGGCGCGGCTTACCACAACCGCGCCTTTTTTTTCGCTCCTCATCCCGGAAAGGCTCCTGCAGAGGTCTTCGGCGACGCGCCACTGCCACCACTATTCTCCTTGTTGGTCAGGAACATGGCGTCACCATAACTGAAGAAACGATAGTGCTCCGCCACCGCGTGACGATAGGCGCGCATGATCGGCTCATACCCGGAGAAGGCGGCCACCAGCATCAACAGAGTCGATTCCGGAAGATGGAAATTGGTAATCATGGCATCGACGCTCCTAAACCGGTAGCCGGGGCGGATAAACAGGCGCGTGTCGCCCTGAAAGGGTTCGATCTCCCCACCGGCCGATGCGGACTCCAGACTGCGCACACTGGTGGTGCCCACGGCCACCACGCGGCGCCCGGCATCACGCGCCGCGCGCACCTTGCGGCAGGTCGCCTCCCCCAGTTCCACGTACTCGCTGTGCATCACGTGCTCGTCGAGATTCTCCACCCGCACCGGCTGGAAGGTACCCGCACCCACATGCAGAGTGACCCTGGCGCGCTCCACACCCCGGGCGGCCAGGCGATCGAGCATCGGCTGGTCGAAGTGCAGTCCGGCGGTGGGTGCCGCCACCGCCCCCGGGCGCTCGGCATAGACTGTCTGATAGCGCTCCTCGTCGAGGCAGCCATCCTCGCGGGCGATATAGGGCGGCAGGGGCATGTGCCCGGCCCGGCGCATCAGCTCCAGCAGGTCCATCTCCGCACAGACCAGCTCGAACAGCTCACCGTGACGCGCCACCACCTGCAGCCGCGCCGTATCGCCGACCCGGATCCACCCGCCCGGCTTCGGCGACTTGCTGGCGCGCACATGGGCCAGGCCGCGCCGCGCCTCCAGTACCCGCTCGATCAACACCTCCACCCGGCCGCCACTCTCCTTGCGCCCGTGCAGGCGCGCCGGCATCACCCGGGTGTCGTTGAACACCAGCAGATCACCCGGCTCCAGCAGATCGGCGAGCTGTGAAAAGTGACGGTCGGCAATCCGGCCACTGGGACCGTCCAGGCACAACAACCGGCTGTCGCCCCGTTTCGCCGGTGGAAACTGGGCGATCAGCCCCTCGGGAAGATCGAAATGGAAGTCGGAGCGTTGCATGGCGCCGGGATCTTATCACACTCCAACGGCCCCCTGTTTGCGCGCGGGATCGAAATGGCTATACTACGCACACCTTCGCGCCAGAGTGGTGAAATTGGTAGACACGACGGATTCAAAATCCGTTGCCCGAGAGGGCGTGCCGGTTCGAGTCCGGCCTCTGGTACCAGCCTTTCGCGGCACTCGCTTCAAGGGCAGATCAGTATTTGGCCGACGCCCCGGAATCGAGGATCCCGCAGCGGGCGAACAACCCGATCAGCCCCCGGCACTCTTCCGCAACACGCCCGCGCAGGCGCCCGCCGGTACCCACCCCCCCGGGTGGCGCCAGGACGCCACCGCGGATCTCGGCGCAGAGCCGATCACAAAGCGCCTCCAGGTCGTTACCGCCATCGAGATGGAGCAGCAGCAGCCGGCTGAACGGATCCAGGTCGAGGCTTCCGTGCTGGGCGGTGCTCAGGTGCCGCTGCCCGGCGGCCAGCTCTCCCCGGGCCAGGGACGAGATCGCGGGGCGGTGGCAGATCGTCTGCCCGAAGCTCCGGCCCCGGGGCGAGGCGCTGACACTGCGATGACAGAAGAGGCTGAACAGCTCCATCAGACACCCCTCCCGATCCCCCGCGGGCTGCCCCGCCCCCACCCGGCGCAGACGCTCCGAGGCACCGCTCAGCAGCGTCTCAAGGGGAACCAGATCGGGCTGCCGGGCGTGCATCTCCAGCAGCAGGGCCCGGGTCAGGGGGTGCCGTACCGCCACCGGGGTGCCGTCGGGTTCGCGGAACGAAATCGGCTTGGAACGGCGCAGATCCACCTTCGGCGGCGGCACCAGGGCACTGCTGAAGGCAAACCCGGCAAAGATGTCCAGCGACAGCGCATCCTCGACGCGGGCGTCATCCCGGCACAGCAGGGCGCGGCGAAAGTTGCGCGCGCCCACGAAATCGAGCCACTGCTCGACCTCCATGTCATCGCCGATATCCGCCAAAGCATCTTCGACGGCCTCGCCGAAGGTGGAGGGAAACAGCCCGGCCAGTTCGGCGTCACACAGATAGCGCAGTCCGGCCCGCCCGGCATCCCCCAGAAACTCGCTGAACAGAAAGGCGTTGTTCTCCCCGGCCAGGTATTCGTGCAGCAGGTAACTGGGCGGCGCCTTGCGGATCTGCGCGATCTCCTCACGCAGATAGCGGGCGCTCAGTGCATCGAGCTGCTGGAGGGAACGCTCCAGTCGCGTCAACGCCGCATGGGCCCGCTCCAGGCGCGTCGATGCATCATCGGCGTCGCGGCAGGCGTAGAGCAGGATATCGCGCAGCATGCCGCGCATGCGCCATCCCGGCAGGGTGTTGAAGCTCAGGTAGAGAAGCCCGCCGGGGCGCAGAAGCTGGCGCGACAGGACGAGGATGTGCTCCCTCACCGGGGCCGGCACCCAGGAGTAGACACCGTGGGCGACGATATAGTCGAAGCGCCCGAGACGCTGATCGAGATCGAGGATGTCGCCCTGGCGCAGCTCGATGTTTTTCAGGTCGAGCCGCCGGATCAACTCCCTCCCCCTGGCGATCTGACCATGCGACAGATCGATGCCCAGCAGCTCGCTGTCCGGGCTGAACCAGGCGCTGGCGATCAGATCGCCGCCGCTGGCGCAGCCGAGTTCCAGCAACCGGCAGCGCTCCGGATCGGCCGTCTCCAGACCGAACAGGCGCCCGAGGGAGGCCAGATGCCGCGGGTGGGTCTCCGGGAAGGGGATGCTTTCGTAGAAGAACTGGTCGTAGGGGTCCATCGGCGCGCGGTTGATCCTCCTTCAACCGGATTCTGCCGTTTCGTGCAGGGGGGAACAGCAAGATTTATTGCTCGTGACGAGTAATTTCCCTCATCGAATAACCCGCAATAGAAGCCCACGCACCCTATCCGGGCCCGCCCGGCGGCTCACAACACCAGGGCCAGCACCACAGGCATCACCACCACGCTGCCCAGGTTGCCGAGCATGACGATGGAGGCGACCTGCTGCGGCTCCTGGCCGAAACGCTCGGCCACCATGTAGTTGAGTACTGCCGGCGGCAGGGCGCCGAATACCACCAGGATGGCGAACTGAAACGGCGGCAGATCGAGCAGCAGGGCTGCGGGGAGCGCCAGCGCCAGGCCGCTGGCGGGACACACCACCGCCCCCACCAGGCCGATGCGCCACGCCCTCCAGTCGATGTGGATCAGGCGCACTCCAAGGGCGAACAGCATCAGCGGGATGGCGATCTGGCCCAGCATCTCGATCGGCACCGCCAGCAGCTGCGGGACCTTGCCGCCCAACGCCGACACCCCCAGGCCCGCCACGGTGGCCAACAGCATGGGGATCTTCAACAACCCGCCCAGGGAGACCGAGGCGTCCATCATCTTCATGCCCAGGCTGAAGTGCAGGGTATTGCCGATAATGAACAGCACCACGGCGGCCGGCAGTGCCTGTTCGCCGAATGCGAACACCGCCAGCGGCAGTCCCATGTTGCCGTAGTTGGTGAACATCATCGGCGGCACGAAGGTCTTCACCCGGTAGCCGAGCAGCCGCGCCACCGGCCAGGCGATCAGGCCCGAGCCGAGGATCACGGCCACGCAGCCGATGGCGAGCCCCTGGTACTCCAGCAGATCGAACTCCTTTCCCGAGAGCACATCGAAGATCAGTGCCGGGATGAATACATCGATGGTCACCTTGTTGGCGGCCGCCATGTCGGGCGCATGGCGCCGGGCGTAGAGAAAGCCCGCCAGCACGATGGCGAAGATCGGAAAGACAATGCCCAGTATCTGCCAGAGCATCTTCAGCCCCGCGCCCGGTGACAGTCGTCGACCAGATAGACGATGGATTGATAGGGGATGCCGGCGTGCCGGGCGAGGCCGATCTCGCAGGTGCGGCTATTGGAGACGCCCAGGGCGCAACCCTCTGGGATCTGCTCCCGAAGCCTGCGCAGTGCCGCGGCGTTGAGCTGCGGAAGGGTGAACCCCTTGTCACCGGCGAAGCCGCAGCACCCCTCCTCCTCCGGGACCACCACTTCGCTGGCGCAACGGCGCGCCAGATCGAGCATCGGCTGCGCCAACCCCAGTTTGCGGCTGGTGCAGGTCAGATGCAGGGCGACCGAGGCGCGTTTCCCGGTGCACTCCAGGTGGGGCAGCAGGTGCTCGGTGATGAAACCCACCGGCTCGTACAGTTTCAGGGGGCGGGTAAAACCCTCGATCATGCGCAGGGTGCAGGGACTGGTGTCGCAGAGCACCGGATGGCGCCCCTCGCCGCTCGCCTCCCACAACGCCTGTTCGAGCCGCCGCAGAGTGTCGGCGGCGGGCCCTGCCAATCCCTTGCTCTGCAGCGGCTGGCCGCAGCAGAGTCCACCGGGAGAGGGGGGAAACAGCGCCCGGTAGCCGGCCTTGCGCAGCAGCGAGCGCATCCGCTGGTGCAGGGGATCACCGAACGGATCACCCTTGGCCGGCCCCATGGTGCGCGTGACACAGCTCGGGAAGTAGACCACGGTGCCGTTGCGGCCCTCCCCGGATTCGGAGGGCAGCATCCGCGGCAGCGCTGTCGCCGCACGCGGCATGGCGGGGTGCCAGACCGGCAGCCGCCCCCCGCTGACCCGTCCCAGTGTGGCGCTGAGTCGTGCCAGGGCGCCATCTCCGAGCAGGTCCTGAAACAACCCGACCGCCCGCAGCCCGCCACGGGTCAGCCCGGTCAGCGGGGCGAAGTGATGATCGATCCAGTGTCCGACGCGCCGTGCGCGCGGGCCACGCGCCTCGCTGCGCAGCCGCTTGATCAGGGCCCCGGTGTCGATCCCCACCGGACAGCGGGTGGCGCAGAGCCCGTCGGCGGCGCAACTCTCCATCCCCTGATAGACATAGTTCCGGCGCAGCGCGTCCGCCTGCCCGCCTCCGGCCTCCAGACGGCAAATCTCTCGCCAGACGGCGATCCGCTGGCGCGGGGTCAGGGTCAGTTCCCGCGAGGGGCAGATCGCCTCGCAGAAACCGCACTCGATGCACTTGTCCACCTCGGAGCCCGCCGCCGGCAGGGGTTTGAGATGCTGGAGGTGGACCGCCGGGTCCCGGTTCAGGATAACGCCGGGGTTGAGCAGGTTGCCGGGATCGAACAGATGCTTGAGCTCCCACATCAGGCGGTAGGCGTCACTTCCCCACTCCATCTCCACGAACGGCGCCATGTTACGCCCGGTGCCATGCTCGGCCTTGAGCGATCCGTCATACTCCTCCACCACCATGCGGCACACCTCGTCCATCAGGCCGCGATAGCGCTCCACCTCACGGGCGTGGGCGAAGTACTGGGTAAAGACGAAGTGCAGATTCCCCTCCAGGGCATGGCCGAAAATCAGCGCCTCGTGGTAGTGGTACTTGAGAAGCAGCGCTTGCAGCCTGCGCACCGCGCCGGCCAGCTCCTCGACCGGAAAGGCGACATCCTCGATGATCACCGTGGTGCCGGTTTCACGCACCGCACCCACGGCGGGAAACAGCCCCTTGCGGATGCTCCACAGCGCCTGGTATTCGGCCGGATCCTCGGTGAAGCGGGCCGGGCGCACCAGATCCATGCCGTCGAGCCGCTCCAGGATCGCCTCCACCCCGGCACCCAGCCGCGCCGGGTCCGCCGCCCGGGCATCGACCAGCAGCGCGGCCACCTCATCGCCCAGACCACGCAGGTAACCGGGCATCCCGGGATGCGTCTCGACCGAACGCAAGGCGGCGCGGTCCATCAGCTCCACCGCCGCCACCGGGGCCGTCCGCAGCGCCGCCACCGCGCGGCAGGCAGCCTCGATATCGGGAAAGAGGATCAGCGCCGTCGCCTTGCAGGGGGGATCGGGCACCGTGCGATAGCGGATCTCGGAGATGAAGCCCAGAGTCCCCTCGGAGCCGATCATCAGGTGCTGGAGGATATCCAGCGGATCCTCGAAATCGATCAGGGCGTTGAGGCTATAGCCGGTGGTGTTCTTGAGCCGGTATTTGTGGCGGATGCGCCCGGCCAGGGCGGCATCCGCACGGACCTCTCCGGCCAACCGGCCGAGGCGCTCCAGCAGTTCGCCATGGCGCCCCCGAAAGGCCGCGACGCTGGCCGGATCTCGGGTGTCGAGCCGGGTTCCGTCGGCCAGGATCAGGCGCATCCCGGCGAGGGTGTGGTAGCTGTTCTGGGCGGTGCCGCAGCACATCCCGCTGGCGTTGTTGGCCGCGATGCCGCCGATCTTACAGGCGTCGATGGAGGCCGGGTCGGGGCCGATCTTGCGTCCGAACGGGGCCAGCCGGGCGTTGGCGCGGGCGCCGATGACACCGGGCTGCAGGGCGACCTCGCCCCCGTCCCCGCTGATCCGGCACCCCTCCCAGGCCCCTCCGTCGAGCACCAGCAGCAGCGAATCGGTGACCGCCTGCCCGGAGAGACTGGTGCCGGCGGCACGGAAGGTGACCGGGGTGGCGTGGGCGGTGGCGGCAACGAGCACGGCACGCACCTCCTCCTCGTCGCGCACCCTGACCACCAGACGCGGGATCAGCCGATAGAAGCTGGCGTCGGTGCCGTAAGCGAGAGTGCGCAGGGGGTCATCGATCAGACGTTCGGCCGGGATGACCCGGGCCAGTTCGCGCTTCAGCTCCTCATATCTCTGGCGCATCGGGCCCTCCGTAGGCCGGGATGCATCCATCCCGGGTAAATTGGTCTGTCCAATTGTATCGACGCACCCGTCCCCGGGTCATCTGTAACGCAGCCCGCATGCACGCTGCGGGGTGAGGGGGCAAGACGGACCGGACCGGGTATCCCACCGCCGCAATCATACCCGGGCTGCGGCGAAGATGCGCTGGAACGCCTTGCCCGGGCATCCCCAAAAACCCGTAAGAGAGCGTTTGATTGGGCAAAATCCGGAAATGGTTCACATTGTACGGGTCTTGAATGATACACCCGCGCAAGATCCGGCGTCCGGCGGAGAACAGGCCTTAGTTATACGGCATAATCCTCTTCTATTTCAACCGGGCCGGTCGCGCCCCACGGTAAATCTACGCTCCGGCAAAATTCCCATTACGTGGCATCGCGTTACGCGTCATTTTCAAAATATCGAATACCGCCCGGGTATTGAGCAGAAGCTTTTTCATTTTCTCTGGGATTGACT
>PQCP01000163.1 GCA_003062205.1 Candidatus Sedimenticola endophacoides | reverse complement strand
CAACCCCGAAAAAATGATCGTCGCCCCGCTAACAGTTACCGGCCTGCCTAGTTCTCGGCTAATACCCTAGTCTGGTTGTACGGTATTTGTGGTCACCTAATGGTTTATGAAACATTCGGGCTAGCTTGGCCTCAAGGCCGCCGTAGATGGCGAAATCGTAAGCGGTGAATTTGACCAGTGCCTCCTGGCCGGGGTGCAGAAAGCCGATATCTCCGGGCCGGATTCTCGCTTCCACCAGCAGGGTGTCGTCCAGGGGGACGATCTCGATGATGTCCATGCCCGGCTGGATCACTCCGCCCAGGGTGTTGATCAGCAGTCGGTTGATCCGCCCCTTCACCGGGGAGCGCACGGTGGTGCGTTTGACCCGGTCTTCCAGGGCCAGATTGGATTCGCCCAGACGCTGCATCTCGGTGGCCACTTCGTTGAGTTCCGAGCGAATCTCGTTCAGATAATCGAGCGCTAACCGCCATGGAGAGCGAAGCGAAGGCGGTTAGTCCCCGATAGGCGTAGGCGCGGTTGTATGGCCGCAGTTACGACCGATAGGGAGTGACGTAGGGCATACAAATAGCGCATCCGACACGCCGTAGAGTCATTGTGGTCATCATGACGGAGTTGCGCACGAGCAGCTTTGCTGCAATGTGCGGGACGGAGTCGTGATGAGCGCAGGACGGTCGGGGCAGTAACGGCTGTCGCGTTGGCGAGTCGATTTTGGGGACTGGGATGTCCCAAAATCTTTCACGAGGTAGCGACACTCTTGTTTTGCTTCGGATATCTTCTGAGCCGCCTCTTGCAGACGCGATTCCACCTTGGGGATGCCGAGCCGGGTTGTCTGGAGTTCTCCGTAGAGGTCGTTGACGGTCCGTTTCAGGCGCAGGATGTCCACTTCGGAGACTGCGCCATCCGCCACCAGGGGGGCGGTGAGGTCGAGTTCCCGTTTGGCCAGGGCATAGCTCTGGGAGAGCTGATCCCCTCTGGCCCTGAGCTCCGACAACTCCGCCTGGCGCTGGGTTTTCTGTTGCTCCAGTATCTGTAGGGTCGCCAGGTGCTGCTGGGCGCGCGAGTGGTGGAGTTCGTGCTCCCGGTGGATGATATCCGGGATCTCTTTATGCAAACGCTCGCTGGGCGTGAACTCCTCGCCGGAGGCTTCAGCCTCCAGGCGTTCGGATTTTGCCTGGAGTGCCAGCAGGCGCAGTTGACTCTCCCGGTAGGAGGAGGAGAAACGCACGTCGTCGATCTTGAGCAAGGGTTGTTCCCTCGCTAACCGCCATGGAGAGCGAAGCGAAGGCGGTTAGTCCCCGATAGGCGTAGGCGCGGTTGTATGGCCGCAGTTACGACCGATAGGGAGTGACGTAGGGCGTACAAATAGCGCATCCGACACGCCGTAGAGTCATTGTGGTCATCATGACGGAGTTGCGCACGAGCAGCTTTGCTGCAATGTGCGGGACGGAGTCGTGATGAGCGCAGGACGGTCGGGGCAGTAACGGCTGTCGCGTTGGCGAGTCGATTTTGGGGACTGGGATGTCCCAAAATCTTTCACGAGGTAGCGACACTCTTGCCTCCAGATTCTGTATCACCTGTAGTTGGCTGGAAGGGATCACCTTGCCGTTTCCCCGGGTGATCTCGTCGATATCCGCCTTCATGGTCCAGAATACGGCGATCGCCAGAAAGGTGGCGGTGGCCCAGATCAGGAGCCGTCCGCCGCGCGGCGTCTGTTCCAGGATCACGGCCCGGACATTGGTGATCAGCTTTTGGTCTTCCCGTCTCATGATGCCCGCTTTGTCTGGGGATCAGCCGGTGTTGGCCGGCCGGCTGATCGAAATCTTGTGATCTTTCAGTGCCTCCATCACGGTGGCCTTCGGGCCGTCCGCGATGATGCGGCCGCTGTCCATGACGATGATCCGATCGACCAGGGCGGAGAGCGAGGCGCGGTGTGTCACCAGGAGCAGGGTCTTGCCGCGCAGCACATCCTCGCCGAGGCGGCGCTTGATCAGCTCCTCGGTGGAGTTGTCCATGGAGTTGGTGGGCTCGTCCAGCAGCAGAACCGGCGGGTCGAGCAGCAGGGCGCGACCGAGGGCGATGGCCTGGCGCTGTCCGCCGGAGAGGTTGGTGCCACGCTCGCCCACCTCCATGTCGAAGCCCGATGGGTGGCTGTCCACGAACTCTGTGACACCGGTGCGTGCCGCTGCCGTGAGGACGGTGGCATCGTCAACATGGGGGGCGCCGACAGTGAGGTTTTCGCGCACCGTACCGAAAAACAGGGTGGTGTCCTGAGGGGCATAGCCGATGTTGCGGCGCAGATCGGCGGGGTCGATCTGGCGGATATCCACGCCGTCGATCAACACCGAACCGGCATCGGGTTCGTGCAGCCC
Organism: Candidatus Sedimenticola endophacoides; assembly: GCA_003062205.1. Lineage (GTDB taxonomy): Bacteria > Pseudomonadota > Gammaproteobacteria > Chromatiales > Chromatiaceae > Sedimenticola_A > Sedimenticola_A endophacoides. The sequence goes on along the minus strand of PQCP01000163.1, from coordinate 10,156 downwards.
GATGATCAGTTTTTCGATGGTGCTCTTGCCGGAACCGATGCGGCCGATAATGGCCACCTTTTCGTTGGGGCGGATGCGGAACGACACGTTATTCAGTGCAGGGGTGTTCTGGCCCGGATAGGTGAAGCTGACGTTTTTGAACTCGATCCCGCCCCGGAGGATCGGCCGGTTGACGAACTGGCTCTCCGGCGGGCGCTCCTGGGGTAGCGCCATGACCCCGCCCAGGGCCTGGAGGGCCGCCTTGGCCTGGTTGTAGCGTGACGCTAGGGAGGCGACCTGCCCCATGGGGGTGAGTGCGCGACCGGAGAGGATGACGCAGGCGATCAGCCCGCCCAGGCTGAGCAGACCGTCGGAGACTAGGTAGACGCCGTAGACGACGATACCCACGGTAACAAAGTGCTGTACCGCGATGGCCACGTGCATGGCAGAGCTGGAGATGAGCCGGGAGCGGATCGCCCATTTCGATATGTGGGCGACGGAGTTCTCCCACTTCTGCTGCATCTGCCCCTCGGCACCCAGGGTTTTGACCGCTTCGAGTCCGATCAGGCTTTCGATCAGTGTGGCGTTGCGCTGTGCAGACATGCGGAAGGTGTTTTCTATGGAGCGCTTCAGAGCCGGCTGAATGAACAGGCTGTAGAGGAGGACGATCGGGATGCCGATCCCCGGCACCAGTGCGATCGGCCCGCCGATGAACCAGATCACCAGCAGGAAGAGCGCCGCGAAGGGGAGGTCGATCAGGGTGGTGATGGTGGCCGAGGTGATGAATTCGCGTACGCTGTCGAACTCGCGCAGGTTGCTGGCAAAGGCGCCGGCCGAGGCCGGTTTGTGGGACATCTTCAGCCCGAGGACGCGCTCGAATATCTCGGCCGAGAGGAGGATCTCCGCCTTTTTTCCCGCCAGATCGATGAAGTAGCCGCGCAGGGCGCGCATCAGCAGGTCGAAGCCGAAGACAATGGCCACTCCGATGCTCAGCACCCAGAGTGTCTCGAAGGCGTTGTTGGGAACCACCCGGTCATAGACGTTCATCACGAACAGGGGGCTGGCCAGGGCAAACAGGTTGACCAGGAACGAGGCGAGCAGCACATCGCGGTAGATCCGCCAGGATTTGCCCAGGGTGCCCCAGAACCAGTTGCTGGTTTTGACCTTGAAAACGTCCGGGGTGCGTTGGTCGAAGCGGTACTGCGAGCGTACGAAGATGGCATAGCCGAGGTAGCGCTGCTCCAGCTCGGCCCGGTCCACCCAGTGCTCGCCGGTGCCCGTCTCGGTCTCGACAATGCGCAGCCGGTCCTCCTTTCGGTCGATCTCCAGCAGGATGCAGGCCTTTTTTCCGCTGAGAATCAGCACCGCCGGCAGCAGCAGGTTGTCGATGCGGGTGAGCTTGCGCTTGAGAATGCGCGCTGAGAAACCGTGGCGTTCGGCGGCGCGGACAAACAGCTCCGGGGTCAGCCCCTCATCGGTGAGCGGCAGGCCGGCGCGTAGCGCCTCGTGGGAGAGGGGGCGGCCATGGTGCTGGGCGAGCACGACCAGACAGTCGAGCAGCGGGTCGTCGAAGACCGACCCGTGATCCGCGATCTGCCACTCCCGTTCGTCGTGAGACGGGTCCTGAGACATTCCATTTCCCCCAAAAAAACTCACTACCGGTGGGTCGCCGATCCACCCTTATTTTTCCGTGTCTGCATGACTTTGCGGTGCCAGGTTGGATTTGCCACGATTGCATCACCTGTGGTTTTCGCCGAAACCTACGCTAACCGCCATGGAGAGCGAAGCGAAGGCGGTTAGTCCCCGATAGGCGTAGGCGCGGTTGTATGGCCGCAGTTACGACCGATAGGGAGTGACGTAGGGCATACAAATAGCGCATCCGACACGCCGTAGAGTCATTGTGGTCATCATGACGGAGTTGCGCACGAGCAGCTTTGCTGCAATGTGCGGGACGGAGTCGTGATGAGCGCAGGACGGTCGGGGCAGTAACGGCTGTCGCGTTGGCGAGTCGATTTTGGGGACTGGGATGTCCCAAAATCTTTCACGAGGTAGCGACACTCTTGTGTCGCAGTATTCGGCATATCGAACGATCCGCCCCAGTACTCCGGACTCCGGGTAAGAGGCGCAAGCCCGAATCCAGGCGGAAGTATGCCAAAAGTCACAACTGTCCGCCAGCGCCCCCCAGTGCAGGGTTGATCTGGATCAGTCGCAAGTTTCGGTTGGGAGTATAGCTGCCGGCGCAGGGTGTGGCTGGGGGTGGTCAGGCCTGCAGGGTGTCGGTCAGGTGAGGGCGGATCGCCTTAAGCATCGCCCCGTGAAGCTTGAGACCTCCGGCGACGACGTTGCCGGTCTCCAGGAAGCGGCCGCCGCCGCCGATATCGCTGACCGTGCCCCCCGCCTCCTTGACCAGCAGGGCGCCGGCGGCGAAGTCCCACTCGGCCAGTCCCAGCTCCCAGAAGCCGTCCAGGCGACCGGCGGCCACGTAGGCGAAATCGAGGGCCGCGGAGCCGGGGCGGCGGATTCCGGCACACTCCCTGGCGAAGGTCTGAAGCATCCCCATGTAGGCTTCCATGTGGCGGAAGTCACGGTAGGGAAAGCCGGTGCCGAGCAGGGCGCCGCCAAGGCCCTTGCGGTCGGCGATGCGAAGGCGCCGGTCATTGAGCATGGCGCCCGCGCCCCTGTTGGCGGTAAAAATCTCGTCACGCAGGGGGTCGTAGACCACCGCTGTCTCCAGCACCCCCTTGTGTTTGAGGGCGATGGAGATCGAGAACTGGGGAAAACCGTGCAGGTAGTTGGTGGTGCCGTCCAGAGGGTCGATCACCCACTGGAAGTCGTTGCCCTCGTGGCTGCCGCTCTCCTCCGCCAGGATGGAGTGGCTGGGGTAGGCCTTGCGCAGGACGGCGATGATCGCCTGCTCGGAGGCCCTGTCCACCTCGGTGACGAAATCGTTCTTCCCCTTGCTGTCGATGGTCAGGGAGTCGATGCGCTGGAAATAGCGCATCAGCACGCTGCCGGCGCTGCGGGCGGCGCGGATGGCGATATTGGTCGTCGGTTGCATGGCGGCAAAGATACAGCAAGCGAGGGCGTTGGGCAAAGGAAAATCCCCGCCCTGAGAAGGGTGCGCGCCCGCCTTTTCAGGGCGCCTCCCGCGCCAGTTTCTCCACGGGCTGGCGTGTCAGCAGTTCGATCCGGTCGCGTCCCTGGTGCTTGGCCCGGTAGAGGGCGCTGTCGGCCAGCTCGAAGAGCTTCAGGTGGTGCTGCTGCTCCTCCCCGGGGTAGAGGAAGGCGGCGCCCTGGCTGACCGTCAGCACCGGCGAGACCTCGGATTTTTCGTGAGGGATCGAGAGAGACTGGATCGCCTCCTTGATGCGCGCGGCCACGCGCATGGCGAGTATGCCGTCGGTTTCCGGCAGCAGGAGGGCAAACTCCTCGCCGCCGATGCGCGCCGCAAAATCCCCCCCCTTGCGGGCCACGCTCTTGAGAGCGCCGCCGACCCGGGACAGGGCGTGGTCTCCGTTGCTGTGGCCGTAGGTGTCGTTGTAGCCCTTGAAATAGTCGACATCCGCTAACCGCCATGGAGAGCGAAGCGAAGGCGGTTAGTCCCCGATAGGCGTAGGCGCGGTTGTATGGCCGCAGTTACGACCGATAGGGAGTGACGTAGGGCATACAAATAGCGCATCCGACACGCCGTAGAGTCATTGTGGTCATCATGACGGAGTTGCGCACGAGCAGCTTTGCTGCAATGTGCGGGACGGAGTCGTGATGAGCGCAGGACGGTCGGGGCAGTAACGGCTGTCGCGTTGGCGAGTCGATTTTGGGGACTGGGATGTCCCAAAATCTTTCACGAGGTAGCGACACTCTTGCACCAGAATCAGCGCCAGGGGCTTTCCGCTCTGGCGGCAGGCGTCCCATGCCAGGCGCAGCTGGTTGTCGAAGCTGCGCCGGTTGTGCAGGCCGGTCAGGTGGTCCTGGAAGACGTGGGTGTTAAGATCGCGCAGATGGCACCAGCGCGAGATCAGGAGACTGGCGCCGAGGGTGGTCATCACCGGGCCGAGGGGGAGCCAGAGGCGCAGGGTGAGGATCGCCAGCAGCCAGGCCAGGGGCAGTCCCAACAACACCAGCGCCAGGTGCCAGAGCCGGAAATGGGCGGCGCGCAGAATCAACAGGGTACCGAGGAAGGTGAGCAGCGCCGCCAGCAGCGCGCTGGGCAGGGCCGGGGCCTGGGTCGACCAGTGCCCGAGCAGCAGGGCATTGGTTATCATGGCGGCGTTCTCCACCATGTGCAGTCGGCTGTAGCCGCCGCTGTGGGGCGTTACCAGCTGCTCGCTCACTCCGGTGGCGGTGACGCCGAGCAGGATGTATTTGTCCTCCAGGATCCGCAGTGCGTCCGCATCACCGGCCAGCCGCCGCCGGGCGGAGACACGGGGGATCTGTCGTGGATCGGTGGCGAACCGGGGGCGGATCGGATAGCGCTGGTTCCAGCCGTCATCGTAGTTCCGGTGACCGGTCCTGGGGAGGGTGTCGGGCATTGGCGAGCGCCACTGCGTGGGCGGGTTCTGGGCGATCAGGGCCAGGGGCAGGGCCGGCCAGCGGGGGGAGTGCAGGCCGGCGTAGAGGAACAGGTCGCGCAGGCAGCACATGTCGGGATCGAGTTCGATGGTGGCGTGCCCGAGGGCTGTTGCGGTCTGGTCGAGGGGGGCGATCGGCAGCAGCTCCTGGCGCCCGCCCATCTGGTCGAAGTCGTGCATCACCGGCAGGACGGTGCGCCCCTGGGCACGCAGGGCCGCAGCTAGGCGCTGGTCATCTTCGGCGTCCGCCGGGGGGGAGGGTTCGGTGTGCACCAGGTAGAGACCGAGCCCGCGATTGGGTGCCTCGCTGATGCGCTCGATCAGGCGCGCCTGCAGGGCGCGCGGCCAGGGCCAGCGGCCATGGGACTGGAGGCTGGCGTCGTCGATCTCGACAATGGCGACCTGCCCGGGATCAGGTTCGGAGAGGATACGGGAATGGAGATCGTGCAACAGCCACTCGATTCGCCCGGTAGCGTTGGTGAAAGAGAGCAACAGGGCGGCGCAGGCCATAACCCCGGCGATGAAGATCCGGTTCTGCCTGAGGTTGATCCGCTCCTTGCCCATGGCCGGCACTCCCGCGCTACAGCGCCAGTAACAGGAGGGTGCCGAAGGTCAGGGTGGGGGGCACCCAGCGTGGGAGCGGCACCTCGATACGCTGGGGGTCGCTGAACTCACCCGCCTCGCCCTCGTTGTCGAAGCCCCGGATGCGGATGTGGTAGCTTCCCGCGCCGGGCTTGTCCATCTGTGCGGCGGGGCCATGGGTCACCTGTTGGTGAACGAGGTCGGTGAAGGCGGCGTCCCGGGCCATTTGCACTTCGAACCGGGCGTCCTCGGCGCCGCGCCAGCGGAAACTCAGTCGGTCGTCTTCGATGGCTGGTGGCTCCGGCTCCGGGATCGCGGGCGGCGCCTTGATCTCCAGGCGCCAGGGGCTGCCTGGGGGGCCAGCCTCGCCGTTGGCACGGATCGAGGTAAGCCGCCAGAAATAGTTTCCTGGGCTGAGGGACTGGACCGGGCTCAGCTCGGTCTGCGTGGTGAGGTTGTGCTCCACGATCTGCTCGAAGTGCGGGTCGTTGGCGATCTCCAGCCGGTATTGCGCGGCATCGGGGGCGGTGGTTCATCTAAAAGCGACCTGCCCGGCGCGCAGCCGTGCGCTGTCGGCGGGGGCTTGGGCAAAGGGCGCGACAGGCCGGGCCGCGACCTCCAGAGGGGCAGTGCTGTCGAAACCTTCCAGGGCGTTGGCGTCGATCCCCCTGACCCGTAAGAAGTAGCGCCCGTCGGGCAGATTTGCCACGCTGGCCCGGTTGCTCTTGCGCACCCGGTCATAGAGCAACTCCTCGAACGCTTCCGTGGCGGCGATCTGCACGCGGTAGGCGACGGCGCCAGTGAGACCCTTCCATTCGAGTTCCATCGGCAGGTAGCGCTGGCGGGGGGCGAGCGTTGACAGGTCGGGTGCCTCCAGCAGCCGGATCGGCTGGCCGGGTGCCTGGCCCGCCTCCGTGACCACGCCGTTGCCCTGTTTCAGGAGGGAGGTGCCGCTGTCGTTGGCGACAGATACGCTGCCGCGCAGCACCTCGGTCTGCAGCCTTTCACCCTCCAGGAGACCGACCCGGAACGCCGTGCCGCGCACGGCGGTTACCGCGATATCATTTCGAATCCGGTAGTGGGGCTGGCCGGTGGGGTCCGGGGTGATGTCGTTCTCCACGCGCCCCTGTTCCAGGTTCACCTCGACATCATTGATCCGGTCGCCGATGCGCCGCGAGCGGCGAATCTCCAGCTCGGTATCGGCCTGCAGCAACAGGGTGGAGTCGTTGACGAAGCGCAGCGTGGCGCTGCTGTCGGCGCCGGTCAGTACCCGGTCGCCCGGAAACAGCGCCCGCTAACCGCCATGGAGAGCGAAGCGAAGGCGGTTAGTCCCCGATAGGCGTAGGCGCGGTTGTATGGCCGCAGTTACGACCGATAGGGAGTGACGTAGGGCATACAAATAGCGCATCCGACACGCCGTAGAGTCATTGTGGTCATCATGACGGAGTTGCGCACGAGCAGCTTTGCTGCAATGTGCGGGACGGAGTCGTGATGAGCGCAGGACGGTCGGGGCAGTAACGGCTGTCGCGTTGGCGAGTCGATTTTGGGGACTGGGATGTCCCAAAATCTTTCACGAGGTAGCGACACTCTTGATCCCGGCCTTGGCGGGGATACGGCGCCCGTCGCGGGCGGTGACCACGATCACCTCGCCGCTGACCGCGTTGAGCACTACCGATATCGGTTGCTGGTTCAGCCACTCTTCGGGGATCTGGATGATGCGGCCGGTACGTACCTGGCGGCCATCCTCCACACCGTTGTGTTGGGCCACCGCCTTCCAGCGCCGCCAGTCGTCGAGCAGTTCATGGCTCAGGTCCCAGATGGTGTCGCCGGGCTGTATGCGGTAGTTCCAATCCGTGGCCTGTCCCGGGGACGGCGGGAGGCAGAGCAGCAGGAGCAGTAGCGGGAGGAGGCGGCCAGGTTTGAGGGGCTGGTGCATGTCACGGTTCCTTTGCCATTCAATTCATTGTTGTGTTCCGGAGGGCGGGCCCGGAGCGCCTTGCACGCCGGGAATCGCTTCCGCGGCATGCGTCGCCCGGGGGATCGCCATGCTCCGGGGCGGGACGAATAAAGCCACAACACCGGCGTCCGTCTGCCGGGGTTGTGGCTTACTCCCTGCCGTTACGTATGGTGTCTGGGCATTACGCGCCCGGAGAGGGTGCCGCCCTCTGTGCGCCTCTCCGATCCGGTGCGCTCTTCCCAGTGACGGGCCACGCCATTGCGGGCCGATGAAGGGCTATATGGCGTGGCCGGGACCCAAAACCCTGCCAATTTTACAGGACTCAGGGGGGGTAAGGGAATACCCGGATGGGCCCTGGCCTGTCGTCGCGGGCCAGGGCGTTGCTGTCGGGGGTCAGCTGGCGTCGGCAATCAGATCGGTGTTCTGATCGATCCCGGCGATGTCGATGTAGCTGATATCACCCTGCAGGGTGTCCAGCAGGGTGATCTTGAATCCGCTCTCCACCTCGCCGCTATCCAGTTGGTTATTGCCGTTGGTGTCGGTTCCCACCGTAAGCTCCAGGGCGTCGACACCGTTACTGCCGTCGCTGTCCACCTCCCGGTAGCCTACCCGCCGGTCAGCCTGGTCGATATTCAGTCCATTGAACAGGGCGTCGAGATCGATCGTGTCTTCTCCGGATACAAAGTCGAGCAGGGTGTCCTCGCCGTCGTCCGTGGAGGTGAAGTGGAAGGTGTCCGCGCCGTCGCCGCCGGTCAGCTCATCGTCTCCCCGGCCGCCGTATATGGCGTCGTTGCCGTCGCCGCCGTCCAGCTCGTCATCCCCCGCCAGTCCCAAGAGGATTTCGTCTTCCGGGGTGCCGGTGAGCGTATCGGCCGCCGGGGTGCCGGTCAGTACCTCGAATGCGTTGTCGATGATGACGGTGATGGTTGCCGGATCCGAGGAGATTTCACCGTCACTGACGCTCCAGCTAAGGGTTCTCGGGGCGCTTGAGGCAGAGGCATCGGTCTCGAACCGGACCTTCTCCAGTAGGGTTTCAAACTGCGCTTTGGTGATGGTATCGGAGTTGTCCGCGCTCAGGGTGAGTGTTCCGCTGGTGGCATCCCAGCTTGCGCTGACGCCGGCGAGCAGATCGCCGGCGTCGATGCTCAGTACATCGTCACCGTTGTTGTAGTTGCCGGTGATTTGTATCGCTGCGCTCTCGATATGGGTATCGTCCACGTCGGCCAGGGTGATTGAGCCGTCAATCGCCAGCGGGCCGCTGCCGGCCGTGTAGGTCATTTCCGTGTCGAGTCCGATGATGGCCGGTTTGTCATCCGTGCCCGAGACGGTGATCAGCAGCGACTCGGTTGATGCGGCTCCACGGCTGTCTTCGACAGTGATGCTGTAGGTGAGGGCCAGGGTATCGCCGGTTCGCAGGTAGTCGAAGGAGTCGGTGCCGCCGTTGAAGGCCCAGTCGATCCGTCCGGTGGTGCTTGTGCCGTCGATTACCAGAATGGTGCGCGGATCGAGCATGGCCAGCAGGGTTGCATGGTCCGGCGCGCCGCTGTCGTCGCCGGAGACGATCAGTTCGATATCGGTGATATTCACAACGTCGCTGGTATCCAGATCCTCGAGCAGCAGCGTACCTTCGGTTGACAGCACCTCCTCGGTCTCCATCAGATTTCCGAGGGAGATCACCCGGGCGGATATACCATAATAGGAAGCGTCGTCTGGGGAGGCGCCATAACTGCTCCAGGTGATGAGCATCCGGGCATCGTCGAGCAGGATGATCTCGCTACTGATCTGTCCATTGGCAGTGAACGGGTTTACCGTGAATTCAGACTCAAATTCGACAGTTCCCGAGGGGTCGATGTTGGCGAGACGGGCCGATATGCCGGTTGCGCTTGGATCGCCAGGCGAGCTGGTGCTATCCCATACGAACAGCACCCTTCCGTCCTCCAGTTGCGCGATCTTTGGTTCATTCTGGTATCCGGCCGTACGCTCATTGACCAGAAATTCAGCACTGAAATCGATACCCCCTGCATCATTCAATGTTCCCAGGCGGGCGAGGATTGCGTAGCCGGATCCGTCCGCGGAGGAGTCGTCGGTTCTCCAGACGAATAGTAGGCGGCCGTCGTCGAGCTGTAAGACCTCGGGGGACCACTGCTTGACCTGCGAGGCGTATACGGTGAACTCGTCGCCGGGAAAGCCGATATTCCCGTCCTGGGAAAGTTCGCCGATCCGTACCGCGATGACGTCACGATCTGTGCCACTGGATGAGGCTTCGCTTTGCCAGAGAAACAGGTATCTGCCATCGTCAAGCGGAGTGACGGTGCAGAAATGCTGAGTGCCTTCCAGGAATTGGGCCACCATGAACTCATCACCGGAGCTGGCCTCGTTAAATTCCAGTCCATCCAATCCGATCACACGGGCGGAGATCGCCTTGTCGTCGTGGTCTCCTGTCAGTCCATTGCTGCTCCAGCCAATCAGCACCCGTCCATCGGGTAGCTCGGTGGCGTGGGGGTACATCTGGTTGTCGGTCCTATCCTGGTTGACGATAAACTCCTCTCCGAAGGAGATGGCGCCGTGTTCATCGATGAATCCAAGGCGTGCAGCGATTTCGTGGTTGCCTGATCGGACCGCTTCTTCCGAGGGCCAGGTGAACAGCAGGCGTCCATCGGAGAGTTGGATGACTTCGGGTGCTCCTTGCGTGGCAACACGGTTTTGATTGACGGTGAATTCATAGTCGGGGTAGCTGAGGTTCCCCTCGTCGTCCACCGTTGCCAGCCGGGCACGGATTTCATAGTTACCGCTGAGTGTTCTGCCGATATAACTGGACCATACGAAGAGCAGGCCATCATCGCCGAGCTGGATGGCCTGGGAGTATTGTTGGTAGCTTTGGATGTAGTTGTTGACGGTGAATTCGTCCCCCCTGGAAAACAGGCTGCCGGTAATCTCCGGCCGACTAACCGCCATGGAGAGCGAAGCGAAGGCGGTTAGTCCCCGATAGGCGTAGGCGCGGTTGTATGGCCGCAGTTACGACCGATAGGGAGTGACGTAGGGCATACAAATAGCGCATCCGACACGCCGT
>PQCP01000009.1 GCA_003062205.1 Candidatus Sedimenticola endophacoides | reverse complement strand
AAGAGAAGCCCCGATCGCGTTCCATGCGATCGGGGCGGATGTCGCCGGGCTTGGTTGGCAAAGTTTTCCTTCCTTGGGATCATCCCTGGGGTAAGGGGCCGGTCCTTCGGCGTCCGTGGTTGGCGACAGTTTCAGTTTGCCATGGTATGGGGGCGCGGTATAGACCCTGTATTCCGTATGATGTGTAGGAAAAATCCGATAATCCTCCGGCCCCGGGTTTTGACCCTGTCTCCACTGGGTGACGAAGCAAAACCGATCTCTGTGCCGCCGGTTTGGAACGGAGCCGTGTGTAAGTTGGCTGGAACCGGGATGTCGGCCATAATCGGTCGCATAACAGCCACCCTTCATGGGGCCGTGGGGCAGTACGGGGAGGAGGGATGGTCGGATTGCTGCAACGGGTGGCTTGGGCTCGGGTAGAGGTCGATGGGGCCTGTGTGGCCGAGATCGGGCGCGGGCTTCTGGTACTGGTCGGGGTCGAGCGCGGGGATGACGAGGCCAGGGCTCGGCGGCTGTGTCAACGCCTGCTCGGCTACCGCGTGTTCCCCGACAGCGACGGGCGCATGAATCTCAGCCTGGCGGATATCGGCGGCGGCCTGCTGCTGGTCCCCCAGTTCACCCTCGCCGCGGATACCCGCAAGGGGACCCGGCCGGGCTTTTCCAGCGCCGCCGGACCCGAGCAGGGGCGCCGGCTCTTCGAGTGGCTGTGCGCCCATGCCGGGGCCGGATACCCACGGGTCGCGAGCGGCGTGTTCGGGGCCGATATGCAGGTCAGCCTGCTCAACGACGGACCGGTCACTTTCTGGCTCCAGGTCTGAGGCAGAGGGTGTGGCCGGGGGCTGGCGCGAGGAATTCTTCCTTGGGCCTGTATTCCGGCCGTTTTTCGAATAAAATGCCCGCTCGGCCCATAAAAACGGACCGGTTTCGATTGCTTCCCGGAGGGGAAGGGTCGGCCCTTGAACCACTGCAGGAGTCCACCGCATGCAGCGCACGGCGAAGATTGAGCGCAACACCCTGGAGACCCGGATCAGCGTCGGCCTGAACCTGGACGGCACCGGAACCGCACGGCTGGAGACCGGGATGCCGTTTCTCGAACACATGCTGGAGCAGGTGGCGCGCCACGGCCTGATCGACCTCGACATCCGGGCCGAGGGCGATCTGCACATCGATGGCCACCACACCGCCGAGGATATCGGTATCACCCTCGGGCAGGCGGTGGCCGCCGCGCTGGGTGACAAGAAGGGCATCCGTCGTTACGGCCACGCCTATGTGCCGCTGGATGAGGCGTTGTCGCGCGTGGTGGTCGATTTTTCGGGCCGCCCCGGTCTGGCGTTCGGGGTGGAGTTTCCTCGCGCCAGGATCGGTGAGTTCGACACGGAACTGTTCTACGAATTCTTTCAGGGTTTCACCAATCACGCCCAGGTGACCCTGCACCTGGACTGTCTGCGGGGGCGCAACGCGCACCACATCGCCGAGACCCTGTTCAAGGCCTTCGGCCGGGCCCTGCGCATGGCCCTGGAAGCGGACCCGCGCATGGCGGGCCTGACGCCCTCCACCAAGGGCACCCTCTGAGCAACGCCACCGGGCCGAACTGAAGATGTCGAGAACAATCGCAGTCATTGACTATGGCATGGGCAACCTCCGTTCCGTCGCCAAGGCGATCGAGCACGTGGCGGGACCGGGCGACCGGGTACTGGTCACCGATCAGCCGCAGCGCATCCTCTCCGCCGACCGGGTGGTGTTCCCCGGTCAGGGGGCGGCGCGCGACTGCATGGCGGCCATCTCCGAGCACCACCTCAACCGCGCGGTGCTGGACGCCGCCCATAGCAAGCCCTTCTTCGGTATCTGCATGGGCATGCAGGTATTGCTTGGGCACAGCCAAGAGTGTCGCTACCTCGTGAAAGATTTTGGGGACTGGGATGTCCCAAAATCTTTCACGAGGTAGCGACACTCTTGCGATTACGGGGTGGAGTTCCCCAGCGTGCTGGCCAGGGATAACCTCTTTGAACTCCTGCTGCTGGGGCTGGTGGCCCTGCTGGTGGTCGGTCCCGAGCGTCTGCCCAAGCTCGCCTATACCGCCGGCAAGTGGCTGGGAAAGGGTCGCAGCATGATCAACTCCGTCAAGCTTG
>PQCP01000161.1 GCA_003062205.1 Candidatus Sedimenticola endophacoides | reverse complement strand
TGGCGAAGAACACAGGAGACCGTCCCCTCGGACAATGTTCAAGTTGTTCGAGGGGGTTCTTCTTTATCCATCAGGGATTGTGGACAGGATGGGCGGAATCTACCGCAGATAATCTGGTCATGCACAGGTAAGGTCCTTGTTGATGGTTGTGTATGACGGTGGTGCCTTCTCAGCATCACGCTTTGGACGCTTTACGGTTCTGCCATTTCGTTTGTATGTGACAGATTCTTCCTGTGCACGGTCACCGGTGCACCAGTACGCTTCCCTGTGTTCAGTGTAATCGGCAACATCACGGTCACTTATGTCTTGGATGTTCTTGTTGCCGAAGAAGGGAATCAAGAACTTATTGATGATGACCGATTTCTTCTCAAGTTGATTGCGGGAGTACTTCTTGAGGTTTAACTGCTTCGTGGCAGGCAGTGACTCACGCATTTCAACTTTCTGCTGGTAGTGGGTCAGGAAGTCAGCGGCTACCTTGCTGAAACGTTTGGGAGATAGGGAGAGACCTTTGCCGTGCTTGAATTCCAGTTCTTGGTAAAGGTCCAACGCAATGCGTTCAGCTTCTTCCCGGTCAGTTGTACCAAGGGAAGGTCGTTTTGTGATTTTTCTGCCTATCCGCAGTTTGGCGTACCAGCGTGGGGACTCTCCGCTACGTTGGTAGATTTCAACCTTGTCTTTGCGGATGACTTCACGGTTGATGTATGCCATCCCGTAGTCTCCGATTAGTTGCAGCAATTGGTGAGCATCTGGTGAAATTTTCGTTCACCAGAAACGGTAAATCAAGGACTTGGTGAAAAACTGGTGAAGAAAAACGGTGTGATGAATTTTATAAAGACAAGCAAAAACAGATAGTTAGTATTTTCACTTGTCTTTTAGGAGGCGGATGCTCTATCCTGCTGAGCTACAGGGGCTTTGTGGGGAGGGATTCTAGCATTTTCCGCCGCTTGCGCTAACCGCCATGGAGAGCGAAGCGAAGGCGGTTAGTCCCCGATAGGCGTAGGCGCGGTTGTATGGCCGCAGTTACGACCGATAGGGAGTGACGTAGGGCATACAAATAGCGCATCCGACACGCCGTAGAGTCATTGTGGTCATCATGACGGAGTTGCGCACGAGCAGCTTTGCTGCAATGTGCGGGACGGAGTCGTGATGAGCGCAGGACGGTCGGGGCAGTAACGGCTGTCGCGTTGGCGAGTCGATTTTGGGGACTGGGATGTCCCAAAATCTTTCACGAGGTAGCGACACTCTTGGGGTGCAACCCGGTGCGAAACCGGATTATCATGCGCGGATGTGCATTCGAGCGAGTCGATAATTTTCATGTTGGATACCGCCCCCCTGTTGTCGCCCAGCAGTTTTCCGGGGATCCGCCGCGAGCGGCTGGAGACCCTGCAGGTCAATCTTGGCTATCGCTGTAATCAGAGTTGCCGACACTGCCATGTCAATGCCGGTCCGAAGCGTACCGAGTTGATGCGGCGTGAGACTGTCGATACGGTGCTTGCCGTTCTGCGCGCGCGCCGCATCGGAGTCCTCGATCTGACCGGCGGTGCGCCCGAGCTCAATCCCCACTTTCGTGATCTGGTGCGGATGGCGCGCGGCGCCGGGGTACGGGTGATGGACCGCTGCAATCTGACCATCCTCGGGGAGCCCGGACAGGAGGATCTGGCGGAGTTTCTGGCGGGGCAGGGGGTGGCGGTGATCGCTTCCCTGCCGTGCTATCTTGAGGAGAATGTGGACGCACAGCGTGGCGACGGTGCCTTCGCCGCCAGCATCGCCGGTCTGCGCCGGCTCAACGCCCTGGGTTATGGCGAGGCGCAGGGCCTGGAGCTGAATCTGGTCTACAACCCCCAGGGCGCGGTTCTGCCACCCGATCAGCAGGGGCTGGAGGCGGATTACAAGCGGAAACTGCTGGATGGTTACGGTATCCGTTTCAATCATCTCTTCACCATCACCAACATGCCCATCAGCCGTTTCGGCAGCACCCTGTTGTCGCGGGGCGGGTTTGACGACTATCTGCGCCTGTTGAAGGAGGCACACTGCAGCGCCAATCTGGCGACGGTGATGTGCCGCAGTCTGCTCAGCGTGGATTGGCGTGGCTACCTCTACGATTGTGATTTCAATCAGATGCTGGAGATGCCGCTGCTCACACATGACGGCGCTGCCCTGCATCTGTCACGGCTGCTGGATGAGGATCCCGGCGGCATGCGGATTCGCACCGCCGAGCACTGCTATGGCTGCACCGCCGGTAGCGGAAGCAGTTGCGGCGGGGCGCTGAGCTGAGATGGGGGGGGAAGGCGACAGGATTTCGGTGGTGATCCCCTGTCTCGACGAGGGGGCGGTGATCGAGGGGCTGCTGCGCTCGTTGCAGCCGATGCGTGATCTGGGACACGAGTTGATCCTGGTCGATGGGGGCAGCCGTGACGGCAGCGCGGAGCGTGCCGGACCGTGGGTGGATCAACTGCTGAAATCGCCTCCTGGGAGAGCGCGGCAGATGAATGCCGGTGTACGTGCCGCCCAGGGCGACATCTTCTGGTTCCTGCACGCCGACAGCACCCTGTGCTGCGATCCGCTGGAGTCGATCCTCGATGCGCTGACCGCCGAGGAGCGCTGCTGGGGGCGTTTCGACGTGCGTCTCTCCGGCAACTCGCCGCTGTTGCGGCTGGTCTCCCTGATGATGAACTGGCGTTCTTGTCTGAGCGGTATCGCCACCGGTGACCAGGGCATCTTCGTGCGCCGTCACGCCTTCTTTTCCGCCGGCGGTTTCCCCGACATCCCGCTGATGGAGGATGTGGCCATCAGCCGCAACCTGAAACGGCTGGCCAGGCCCTGTTGTCTGCGTCAGCGCTTGGGTACTTCGGGCAGGCGCTGGGAGCGCGACGGAGTGGTGCGTACCGTGCTGCATATGTGGCGGCTGCGCCTCGCCTACGCCATGGGCGCCGATCCTTCGTCGCTGGCCCGCCGCTACCGTCAATGCAGTTCCCCCGCGCAAGACTCCTGATCTTTGCTAAGGCGCCCGCTCCCGGGCGGGTCAAGACCCGGTTGGCGCCGCTGCTCGGCGCGGACGGCGCCGCCGATCTCTACCACCGGCTTCTGCTGGATACCTTCGAAAAGTTCGCCCGCAAGCCGCTGTGTCCGGTCAATTGCTGGTGCAGCCCGGATACCCGGCATCCGGTGTTTGCCGAAGCGCGGCGGCGGTTCGGGGTCGGCCTGTACCGGCAGCGCGGGGCGGATCTTGGTGAGCGCATGGCCGAGGCGGCGGAGCAGGCGTTGCGGGTGGCGGATGCGGCGGTCCTGATCGGGGCCGACTGTCCCGGGCTGGGCCCTGAGCAGCTACGCGATGTGCTGGATCGTCTGAAGCGGGGTGCCTCGGCGGTGGTGATCCCGGCGGAGGATGGGGGGTATGTCCTGCTGGGATTGAGCCGCTTTTCAGCGCGGCTGTTCCAGGGGATCGCCTGGGGGGAGGATGGGGTGATGGCCGCCACCCGCGAGCGGCTCGCCGCCCTTGGTTGGCGGTGGGAGGAGTTGGCGCCGCTGTGGGATCTTGATCGGCCGGCTGACCTGGAGCGCTACCGACGCGGGACGGGCTAATCCTCGCCGCGCTGGCGCCGGATCTGGGTCCGTTCGAGCTTGTTGAGGAATTGGCGGATCCGGCGTAGGGTTTCGCGGTCGAGTCCCTTGAAGCGCCCTCCGAGACGGCCGCGCCGGCTCTGTTGCCCCTGGCTGTAAAAACGGATCTCCATGGCGAAGTTGGCGGGTTGTTCCTCTTCGCCCGGGAGTCGGATTGAGCAGTTGGCGAGGGTTTCGCCCTTGCGCAGAAATTGATCCTCGTTGAGGATCACCCCGATCCCGCTTTGCGAGAGATCGAGCAGGTAGCCCTCGATCAGCACCTCCAGTTCACGGCCGCGCCTGGCGCGGAAGGGAATGCGCTGGCCGCTGGTCGCTACCCGGTGGTCCATGCGGCGTTGGAGATAGAACAGCTTCTCCGGCAGGGTCGTCTTGTAGATGGCGATCCCCTCTTTCTCATCGGTCTCGATCAGTTCCGTGGCGAAACTCAGTTCAACGCCGTTGAGGCGGCCGAGCAGATGCAGCCGGCCCTGCTCCAGCAGTTGTTGATGGCCGCGCCTTGGGGTCAGCTCGTCCAGCAGCAGGTAGCCTTCGCTCTCGCTGACTTCGAGAATGGCGGTGTTGCACGGATGGTCGAGTCCCTTGAGGCTGGCGCTCATCAGGGTGTGGGACTTGGCGGCCTGGTCGAGCAGGGCGCTGATCCTGGGGCGCAGGGTGACGAAGTGGCCCCCTTCGTCGGCGGTCGGTTCGCTTGCCTGGGCTCTGCCGAAGAGGGATCTGAACATGGCGCTGCACGCTCCTTTGGCGGGGGGCTACACCTTGGCCAGTGGGTTGGGGTCGGCGCCATTGCGCTGCTCGCCCCGGGGGCCGTAGGTGTCGCTTTCGCGGCTCCTTCCGCTGAGGATGCCGATCGCCTGGCGGGCGTGCCGCTGGCCAAGGGAGACGATACCGCCGTTGATGCGGTTCTGCCGCCGGACCTCCTCAAGCCCCTGCTGCAGCCGGTGCAGTGATTCCAGAAGCACATCACTGGCCGGGGTGCCCCGCAGCCTGTCGGCCAGCGCCCGGCCGGTGACCGGTAGACCGGCCGCACGCAGAAAGCGCTCGCGCTGGGTACTGCGGCGCGCCAGCCGATCGAGCGCCTCGCGTTTGTGTTCGGTGGCGGCGCTGATCTCTTGGGGCTCCCCGCCGCTCAGGGCGTGGTACTCTTCGCTCAACACCCGGGCCATCTCCTCCACGCCTTCAAGCTCCTCGCTCAGCAGGCGCTGCAGTGCACGCAGTTGTTCAGGGGTGGGGGGCATGGGCTACTCCTGGTCATCCTTCCCGTCATCGGCCCTGGCCAGCGCCAGCTCCTGGTCGATGATGTGATCGGCGGTTTCGAATGGTTCGATGTGGTATTTCCCGGTATTGAGGGCCAGTTGCACCCGCGTCACCTGGTCGGCGTCAACCATGGGCAGGGTGGCGAGGTAGCTGGTCACCGATTGGAGCATGGCTGCCTGGTCAGTGATATCCAGGGTATCGGTGCTGCCGGTGCCGGCGGTCGTTGCGGCCTTGCCCGTGGCCGGGGATCCCTTGTCGCTTTTTTTGGTTTCACTGGAGCCCTGGATCGTTTTTCCCAGCAGCCCGCCGATATGAATGTTCATCAATCACCTCCAGGCGGCTCCTGCCGCCGTACCCTCTGTAGCGGCCCCTAGCCCGCCGCCTTTAACCCCATCCAGCGCCATTCTACACCCATCCCGGAAGGCATCCAGACAACACGCGGTTGTGTCGGCTTTCCCGGGCCGTCCGGGCGCCTGTTCCGCGAGGTCCCCCCGGGCCATTGCGGTGATCGAGCGGCGGGCTCCGTCTGAGTGCCGAACACACCAGGTCGCTGCTGAGCGGTAGGGCTACAGGGTCACCTCGACCACGCCCCGAGCCGTGACCAGGGCCTCGATCTTGCGATCGGAACTCTCGTTGCGCACTTGGATCCGGTCGTTGAGGGCGCCGCTCTCCAGGGCCTTGCCCTGCATGCGCACATACAGCTCGCCACTCTTGGCGATGATCGAGACCCGCTCACCCCGCTTGATGGCGTAGGGCGCCTTGATATGGGTCGGCAGCAGCACGCTCTCCATCCGCAGGCTGCGTTTGAGTGTGTTGCCTAGCGCCTGGCGCGGGTCGGTGAGGTAGCCGCGGTGCAGCCGGGTGGTGTCGCGCTCCTCCAGGTGCAGGTCGCCGGATTTGAGGCGTCGGCCCCGGGCCAGCGACTGACTGGTCACCAGCACCGGCTGGTAGAGCGCGCGGGTCACCGGCACGTAGAGGGTCCAGGGCGTCGGGGTGTGGCAGCGCACGCCCACGGTGGCGCGGCTCCCGGTGCCGCTGCCGTCGGGGGTGAAGGTCTCCAGCGGATGGTCGCAGGCGTTCAGGCGCAGGCGGCTGTCGAGGTGTCCGACCTCCAGCTCCAGACGACCCTCCGCCGGTTGTGGGTCGTTCAGTATGTGTCTCTCTGCCGCCTCGCGGATGCGCTCGTGTGCCTGATGCCGGGCGGCCTCCTCTCCCAGGGAGGGGAGGCCGGCGCAGACCAGCAGCAGGGAGAGGAGAAAGCGCTGGTTTCGCGGGGGTTGGTTCAAGGTATCTCTCCGCCGGTCTTTTGACGGCCCGGGTTGGCTTGCTGGAGATTTTGCAAAACCCGTGCCGGTGTGCGGCTCCCCGCCGGGGGCGTGACGGGGCGGATGTGACAATTGTCGTTACAGCATGCGCCTCGAAGGACTACAATTCACATTGGGTTCACCGCTCATGCGGGCCGCCGGGGCGGTTCGCGGCGGGGAGACGAATTCCTTCCGGTGCTTCGGTTCCGGGATGCGGGTGCAGGCATGGCGGATATCCTCAAGAATGTAGATCAGCGTACCAAGCTGGCGGGCCACAACCGCCTGGAACTGCTGCTGTTCCGGTTGCTGGGGCGGGAGCGCTACGGGATCAACGTGTTCAAGGTGCACGAGGTGATTCAGGTCCCGGAGATGTCCAAGCTGCCCGGTTCCCACCCGGCGGTGCGCGGCGTGATCCAGGTACGTGAGAAGACCCTGTCGGTGATCGACCTGTCGATGGCCGTGGGGCTGGAGCCGCTGGGCGAGCAGGGTCGTTTCGTGATCGTCACCGAGTACAACCGGCAGGTGATCGGATTTCTGGTACGGGCGGTGGAGCAGATCGCCAACCTCAGCTGGGAGGACATATCCCCCCCGCCGAATGCCGGGGTCCGCGGGTGTTATGTCACGGCGGTGGCGCGTATCAACCAGGCCTTGGTCGAGATCATCGACGTCGAGCAGGTGCTGCAGGATGTGGTCGGCCTGGAGAAGGAGGTGACCGAAGCGGTGGCGGAGACCCTGCCCAGGGAGCGGCAGGCGGCGCACCGTATCCTGGTGGCCGATGATTCCACCGTGGCGCGCAACCAGGTCAAGCGGGTGTTGGACAAGCTGGGGGTCGAGACCGTGCTGGTCACCGATGGACGGCAGGCCCTGGATCAACTCAAGGCCTGGGCCTCCGAGGGGCGGCGGGTCGCTCAATATCTGGATATGGTCATCTCCGATATCGAGATGCCGGTGATGGATGGCTATACCCTGACCCGCGAGATCCGCGAGGATCCGGCCCTGGCGGAGCTGCATGTGATCCTCCACTCGTCGTTGAGCGGGATGTTCAACGACGAGATGATCAAGAGTGTCGGTGCCGACGACTTTCTGGCCAAATACGATCCGGACGAGCTGGCGCAGCTGGTGGTGGAGCGGATCCGGACGCTGGAGCAGGGATCGGCGGGCGGAACGAGCGGTGACGATTGACGCACAACTGTCGAGGCGGGATTACCAGGCGTTTCAGGCCTTTTTGCAGGAGGCCTGCGGGATCGCCCTCGGCGAGGGCAAGGAGTACCTGGTCTCCAGCAGTCTGCGGCCACTGCTGATCGAGCGGGGCCTGGCGTCGGTCGGCGAACTGCTGCAATGCGTCGCCGGGGGCGGGCGGCCCGGGCTGGTCACCGCCATCATCGACGCCATGACCACCAACGAGACCTATTGGTTTCGTGACAACTCCCACTTCACGCTGCTGGCCGAGACGGTGCTGCCCGCCCTGCGCGAGCAGGGCCGGGAGCGCTTGCGGGTCTGGTCGGCGGCCTGCTCATCGGGTCAGGAGCCCTACAACATCAGCATGGTCGCGTGGGACTATCTGCGCCGCTGGCCGGGCTGCTTCCCCCAGGGGGTGGAGGTGCTCGCCACCGACATCTCGAATACCATGCTGGAGGAGGCGCGCCGGGGGGTCTACCGGGGGCTGTCCGCCGCCCGGGGGCTCTCGCCCGAGCAGCGTCAGCGCTACTTCATTGCGCATGGTGACGATCTCGAAGTGCGGCCGGAGATCCGCCGCCGGGTGACGTTTCGCGGCATCAATCTCACCAAGGGCTTCTGGTCCCTGGGCCGGTTCGATGTGGTCTTTTGCCGCAATGTGCTGATCTACTTCACCGCCGAGCAGAAGCGGGACATCATCGGACGCATCGCCGCCGTCCTCAACCCCGGGGGCTATCTGTTTCTCGGCTCCACCGAGTCGCTCTCCAAGTTCAGCGATCAGTTCGAGGTGGTGCGCCGGTCGGGCGGTATCGCCTATCGTCTGGAGAGATCCACCGGCGCCGTTTCCTGAATTACCCCATGCCCGCCCGGGCGCTGTCCGGCCCGGCCGCCGTATCAGGCCCCGTTTTGCCGCCCTGGCGGTAGCCCCTTGCCGCTGATTCTCCGCCCATTCGCCATGGATGTCGGAAATACGATCCAAATCAATGCGTTGGGTTGTTGGCATGAAGTCTGCTGCTGGAAGGTCGGGTAGTATCCGAGTGGAGTGGCAGGCATGAAGATCGGTGTCGATTTCGGGATTCACGAACAGGCCCTGCGGCTGAAGGCACGTCGCGCCGAGGTGTTGGCGTCGAATATCGCCAACGCCGACACCCCCGGCTACAAGGCGCGGGATTTCGATTTTCGCGCCCTGCTCAACCGGCAGATGGCCGGGGCCGAGCCGCTGCGCACCACGCATGAGCGGCATTTTCGCGACGCTACAGGGGTGGTCCACCCCGGACAGCTCGACTACCGGATCCCCAATCAGCCGAGCCTCGACGGCAATACCGTGGACAGCCAGCTGGAGCATGCCGCCTATGCCGGTAACGCCCTGGAGTACCAGGCGAGCCTGCAGTTTCTCGACGGTCAGGTCAAGAAGTTGAGAATGGCCCTGAAAGGACAGTAATCATGTCGATGTTCAAGATATTCGAAACCGCGGCCACCGGGATGAGTGCCCAGTCTCTGCGTCTCAACCTGGTGTCGAGCAACCTGGCCAACGCCGATAGCGTCAGCAGCAGCATCGATCAGACCTATCGCTCCCGTCAGGCGGTGTTCAGCGCCGTTCTGGATCATCTCAATCCCGACGACGCCGCAGTGGGCGTGGCGGTGCGCGGAATCGTCGAGAGTCAGGCGCCGCTGGTCAGGGAGTACGCTCCCGGCCACGCCATGGCCGACGAAGAGGGCTATATCTACCGTCCCAATGTCAACGTGGTCGAAGAGATGGCCAACATGATCTCCGCCTCGCGCGCCTACCAGGGCAATGTCGAGGTGATCAATACCGCCAAGAAGCTGATGTCGGCCACGTTGCAGCTGGGTAAGGGATAATTGAGGAGTCACGGTTATGACCCATGTCACCACAGACGAAGTCCTGGCCAGCCTCGGCATCAAGCCTTTTCACGAGAAGGCCCCGGTCAACGATCCCTCGAAACTGGGGATGGAGGACTTTCTCACCCTGATGATCACCGAGCTGAACAATCAGGACCCGTTCGAGCCGATGGACAACACCCAGATGATCGCCCAGATGGCGCAGTTCGCCTCGGTCTCCGGGCTCGATCAGCTCAACAAGTCGTTCGCCGAGCTCTCCGCCAACCTTACCTCCGATCAGGCACTCCAGGCGGGCGCGCTGGTCGGGCGCCAGGTGCTGGTACCGACCGATATCGGATACCTGGCCACCGGTGGCGCCATCAAGGGCCAGGTGGAGCTGGAGCAGAGCGCCGAGGTGACGCTGCGCGTCACCGACGCCACCGGCCAGCTGGTGCGCGAGCTGCCGCTCGGGATGCAGCAGGGCGACGTGCACTTTGCCTGGGACGGCATTACCGATAGCGGTGCCTACGCCTCTCCCGGCATCTACTGGATCGAGGTCGATGCCCGCTACGGCAGGGAGACGGCGGTGCTGCAACCGCAGATCATGGCCCCGGTCGCCAGCGTCGGCACCGGCGCGGACGGCAAGGGGCTGGTTCTCAACCTGGAGGGGCTGGGCCCCGTTGAATTCAACCAAGTGACTCAGATCTACTGAGCAACATTCAGGAGGATGTCATGGCATTCCGTATCGCATTGAGTGGGCTCGAAGCCGCCTCTACCGATCTCGACGTCACCGGCAACAACATAGCCAACGTCAGCACCTCTGGCTTCAAGGAGTCGCGGGCCGAATTCGCGGATATCTACTCCACGTCGATCCAGGATCTGGGCACCCAGTCCGCCGGGCGTGGCACCCGCGTTGCGCGCATCGCCCAGCAGTTCAGCCAGGGCACCATCGAGTTCACCTCGAACAACCTGGATCTGGCGATCAACGGCGAGGGGTTTTTCATTCTCGGCGACGATCAGGGCAGTCGTTACTACACCCGGTCCGGCGCTTTCGGCGTGGACCGTGAGGGCTATATAGTAAACCACGCCGGTCAGCGTCTGCAGGTGTACGACGCGGTGGCCGGCTCCGGTGGCACCACCACCTTCGATACCGGGGCGCTGGTGGACATGCAGCTGGAGCTGCAGCCGAGTCCGCCCAACGCCACCACCGAGATCTCGGCGGGAATCAACCTGAACGCGGCGCTCGATTTACCCACCTCGGCGACCTTCAGTATTGCCGATCCAAACAGCTATAACAGCGCCACCTCGATCACGGTGTATGACTCTCTCGGCGAGGCCCATACCGCGACCCTCTATTTCGGCAAGACCAGTACCGCCAATCAGTGGAACGTGCGCATGGCGGTGGCGGTCAACGACACCACCACCACTGTGGTGGGGCCCGAGACCGTCACCTTTGACAGCGCCGGGGCCCTGAGCCTGCCCGCCTCGGGTATCCTCAGCTTCAGCCCCTACGCCTTCACCAACGGTGCCGCGAACATGAGTGTGGATGTCGACTTCAATACCGCCACCCAGTATGCAGGTGAGTTCGGCGTAAACGATCTCTCCCAGGACGGCTATGCATCGGGGCGCCTGAACGGTATCGATGTGGATGACACCGGCGTGGTCTTCGCCCGCTTCACCAACGGCCGTTCCACCTCCCTGGGCAAGGTCGTGCTGGCCAAGTTCAACAACCCCGACGGCCTGGGCCAGGAGGGCGGAAACAACTGGAACGAGACCTTCGACTCCGGCGATGCCCAGCTGGGCGAGGCGGGTACGGCCAGCTTCGGCGTCATCCAGTCGGGGGCCCTGGAGCTGTCCAACGTCGATGTGGCCACCCAGTTGGTAAAGCTGATCGTGGCCCAGCGCAACTTCCAGGCCAACGCCAAGGTGATCTCCACATCGGATCAGGTCACCCAGGCGGTCATCAACATCCGATAATGCGTCAGGCGTCACCCGGCCATCGGCCGGGTGACGCCGCAGCGAGGTGAACCATGGATCGCCTGTTATATGTCGCCATGAGCGGGGCCAAGGAGAGCCTGTTGGCCCAGTCCAACAACAGCAACAACCTGGCCAACGCCAGCACCCCCGGCTTTCTCGCCGATCTGCAGCAGTTTCGCAGCATGCCGGTGTTCGGCGATGGCCACCCCAGCCGGGTCTACGCCCTGAGCGAACGCCCCGCAACCGATCTTAGCCACGGTGCCCTGGTGCACACCGGGCGCGACCTGGATGTGGCGGTCAAGGGTGACGGCTGGTTCGTGGTGCAGGCGCGCGACGGCGCCGAGGCCTATACCCGCCGCGGTGATCTGCGCATCGACGCCAACGGCCTGCTGAGTACCGGCAACGGTTTGCCGCTGATGGGCAATGGCGGCCCGATCGCCATTCCGCCAGCGGAGAAGATCGACATCGCCGCCGATGGCACCATCTCCATCCGTCCCCTGGGGCAGGCCGCCAATCAATTGGCGGTAATCGACCGCATCAAGATGGTGAGCGCCGACCCGGCGCGTATGCGCAAGGGCGAGGATGGTCTGATGCGCGATGTGGATGGGGAGGAGCTGGCCGCCGACGCGGCGATGCAGCTCGCCACCGGCACCCTTGAGAGCAGTAACGTCAACCTGGTCAACGCCATGGTGGAGATGATCGAGCTGTCGCGCCGTTACGAGATGCAGATCAACGTGATGCGCGAGGCGGAGAAGGCCGACGAGGCCTCGGCCTCGATCATGCGCCTCTAGAGCGCTCTGCTCGCCAGGCACACCGCCGTATGGATCGGGGTTTAACCCGGCATGTTATGCGGGAAGCCCCGGTTTCCGTAAAACAACCCGCTCGCCCTATCCAATTTTCAAAACCATCTGGCCGCACATCTTGTGCGGCCCCCCCGCGCCAGGGAGTCGTCATGGCGTTCCATCCCGCACCCTTCCTGGAAAAGATCCGGCCCCGGATGGCGCGCCTTGGCGCTGTCTCCGGCGGGTGGATCGGGCCTGCGTTCTGGCAAGCATCTTGCAACTTTCCTGGCAACCGATCCAATGATGAAACCCTGGGAGGCGTGACCATGTACCCCGCACTCTGGATTGCCAAGACCGGACTCGATGGCCAGCAGACCCGCATGGCCGCCATCGCCAACAACCTGGCCAACGTCAGTACCACCGGATTCAAGCGCGACCGGGTCTCGTTCGAGGACCTGATCTATCAGAACGTCCGCCAGGCCGGCGCCCAGTCCTCCGAGGACACCCAGCTCCCCACCGGGTTGAGCATCGGCACCGGGGTGCGCACGGTGGCGACCCAGAAGCTGTTCAGCTGAGAGTGCCCACGTAATCTGATGTGGTGATCATCTGATTATTTGATGGCAGTAAACACAACGGCCGATGACCTGTCTTAGGGCATCGGCCGTTGTCGTTATGGCGTTGTCCTTGTTCGCAA
>PQCP01000160.1 GCA_003062205.1 Candidatus Sedimenticola endophacoides | reverse complement strand
CTGCTTCAGGATTGCCACCTTTTCCCGGGGCGTGAAATTTCGTCGGGTTCGTTTGCTCATATTTTCCTCCAGAAGTTACTACTAACTCAAATTGAGGAAAACTCCAATTCCGACTGAAGCGGAACACACCTCATCGCATCGATCTTTGGATACAGATCACCCTCATAAAGCATCATCTTTTCTAATGAAAAGTCCCCATTAATATCCACTGGGTACGGCAGTCGCATTCTGTCGATATTGTATTTTTCACCCCACCGCCCAGAAACGCCACCAGCCACGGTCGAACCATCGCCAGACACACCATGCGCAAATGTTCCTTCGCCCAACTCTGTCGTTGTTCTTGTTCTTTGATTTGTTACGAATGCAGAATTCGTCTCAAGAAACCACTTCCGATCTGCCTCATCCATCCTAACGTCCCCATAATAGGATACGCGATTATTATAGCCCGTCAGGTTTCCTACTATAGTATTTCCGTCATCAGAAACAGAAGTTGCAGAAGCACTCCGCCATGATGGTGTAACCCACGTGGAATCACCAACCTCCAACAAGGTCAGCACTTCCTCAACCCCATCCATCTTTGTCCATTTGATCGCGCGCTTTGAGAATTGACTAACATCGTCGTTTAGATCAAGGTCTGCAACAGGAAAACCATGCTGCCTCAGAGCCAACGCTTCCACTGACGCCCCTTTAGGACCACTTACGGAGGAGATCACCCAGGTGGAGCGGGCCGGCTTCCGGGTGGAGGCGCGGCCCCTGCGGGTGCCGGGCTGTGACGGGTAGCGCCACGCCCTGCTGCTGAAGCCGATGCCGTGCTATGCTGGCGGGGCGAACCGGCCGCATTGTCCTTCCAGCCCGCTAAAACTGACCACATCACTGGCCCGGATGGCTTAATTCCACCTTTACACAGGCACCAGGCAAACCTCACCCATACCATACCACACCACACCACGCGGCTCGACGGGCTACGAATTGTTGGAATGGTTCAACCAAACAGATCGGCAGACAAGTCGCGCCTACACGGAAGCGATCAAACATCACTGCCCCAACGCCACGCTTGTTACCGACCGCTTCCACGTGAGATTATTCCACCTTCCTCATCAAAACGTCACCTGATAGCTTAAAGACAACCACACCTTATCATCCTCACCATCATCGGTCGCGTTCAGCATCCCACTCAACTTCCCTGCACCCGCATCCAGCTCGTGCTCTAAACCATATCCAACACGCACCCGACCACCTATCTCTTGAGCAACCGGGACATGCAGCGGCATGGAGACTTCATCGTTGACTATGATCTTCCCGGTAAGGTCGGTAGCATTCTCATCCAAAAGACGCTCCACCTCCACAAGACCAATTAGACTCGTGCTTCCGTTTAACGGCTTCCGCAAATCCGCACCAATATGCAGATGCGTCCGACTACTCTCCATCGAGTCAATCGATGCACTACCAAATCCACCCGATTCCATGTATGCAGCCTGCTTCACCTCAGAGTAACTGACCTCTCCATACGGGCTCGCATACACCCCTCCTGGCAGCTCGATACCATCATCAAGCTCCAATCTCACAGAAAGCCACTTGGTCTCATTGCTCGGCCGTGCGTAAAAGGTGCGATCATTCCCTGCGGCATAACGTGATATTTTCGACTGCCCATCCCCATAAAGGCCCGCAACACTCATCCATAAATCACCCGACACCTGAGCCATCAGTTCCGCTGTGACAAAATCACTGCTCCGGTAAACATCGACAGAATCACGATCTTTGTTGTTATCCCACGTCTTTCCTACAGACATACCAGCTTGTACTTTCCCAAAGTTGTGGCTAGCCGCAACCTCAGCGATCCGAATGTTTCCGTATTTACCATTACCACTGCCAGCATCACCCGTCGTCCAAAAAGTAGTCTCTCCTTCCTTGACACGACGTGATAACGGCCTACTGTGGGCTCCATGGATGATGGTTTCTGTGCTATCCATAGCGCCCTTCTGTGCGGTAGTGACAGCATCCATCTGCGCGCTCGCTGCTGAAAGGTCCACCATACCATAGGTGTGCATTACCCCCCCCCCTTGAGATTCCATCGGTCCATACGTAGGCATTACATACATCAGGAATCCGTTGCCATTCTGCAACTCGCCAACAACAATACTCCCATCCGCGTTAGTGGCGTATGCTGCACGCGTCCTGAGACCTGGATCATCATCCTTATTCCACTCATCCAATCCGTTCCATCGCATCCAATCTTCGAGGGTACGCATAAGAACAGGTCCATCCTGGTACAACTCCGGATCTTCAAGATTATTCGCCCCCGCTACGCTCGGCGTTTTTCGTGGAAGCAAGCCATGAACCTCAGAACTGTAAATGAAGGCCCTCTTCTGTCCAAGCCCGGTTAGGTTCGTTGTGGAGCCTACAACCACCCTCCCATTACCAGAGACGTCGTATGCATATGATTCTGTAGTATTCCAGTCCTTTATCGGATCGTAAACATCGTCAGCGACCCCGATTTCTTGCATGCTCCCTGCTTCCCACCTGAATGCACGCCAAGGAGAAGCCTCATTCAGCTTAAAACCACCAACAATAACGCCCCCATTACTAGATACAGCTTCAGCTACAGATATTTCGATTGGAAACGTCGAAGTTCCAAGCGGCCCATTTCTTCGGACCTCATCGCCAAGACTTTCCATGATACCCCTATTTTCTGTCCATCGAAACGCCTTTTGATTATCATTTCCCAGCCCAGATGATGTCGACACGAACCCCACAATGACCTCACCGTTTGCACTAACGTCATTAGCAAGCGACCTATATTTTCTCTTCCCATTGGGCGAAATTAGAGGATAGGCAGTGGCGCCTTGGAGAGAACCGAGCAGCTCTATCCCACCTGCCTCGGTCCATCTCATGGCGCAGATTTCGGGATAATCTCGTAATGCTGAAAATTTATCTCTATCGAAGAATCCAAACTTCGCCACCGGAACCTGAAGCTTAACATCCTCCCCACTCGGGCCTACTGGCCACGGCGTTTGCCATCCACCAACGACGACTGCTCCATCTCCAGATACACCTTGCGCGAAGGTCCCTTCAGGCAATCTAGTAACATCTCCCCCCCTCACGACAAACGCTTGGTTTTTCTCTTCAAACCACTTAGCGTGACCATATAAGTTTGCGTACGGGTTTGCGTACATGTGTCCTTCATAATGGTCCGGGGCAAGGCTTTCTTGTTCCAGTAGACCCCTCACATACATCTTCGACGTATTCCCAACAATCACATCTCCGGTATCAGAAACGGCCGTTGCATAAGTAGGCATGAATTGACTTCGGCTATTCAACCCCCAATCCCTTGGCTCAGCGACTCCCTCTAGGTATTCGATACCCCCCACCTTTGTCCACTTGATAGCATTCCTCATCAACTGAGAGCGGACATCGTTCAAATCGAGATCTTCAAGCGGAAAACCGTGGCTTTCCAAGGCCCACTCTGTCTCCGTATTCCACGGCGCGTAGCCCCAATCGTCTTCATCACCGGGTCCATCACCGGGGTAACGCCCATTGAGAGGGATGACGTCGCCCTGGGTTGCATTACCTACCACAACCAACCCGTTCGATGAAATATCCCTTAAAATCATTCTACGTAGTTCAGGGCCCAGCGAATTTTTCCTAGTGTTAGACGCTCGAGCCTCCATCACAACGTTAGCACCAAATATATCGTTCTCGAATTCTTCTCTGTAGCTTTCGCCAACGCAGTGTGCAGCCCAAGGCATGCTTTCCCATTGGTCACTTCCGCACTTCCATTGATGCTGCATGTCGAAGTGCTTCCACTTATCTTCATGGTATTTTCCCACCTCACGCTGATGAAGCATTTGCTTATCAAGCACCCAATCTTCTGACGGAAAGTCCCACTCATCAACGCCAGCCCCTCCCCCGTCTATCGGTTCCAGGTCTGCGTACATTTTAATCTTATATTTTTGATAAAGCGTCCCATTCTTGAAGAGCTTCGGATATGGCTCCATCGTCCCATACCGATGATTTCTCGCGTGGTCCCACGAAGAATAAACCCCCTTGTCTACCATCCAGTCAGCAAGCCCTACACCGTACTTCCGTTCTACGTAACCAGCATCAAAATAATCCCTGACATACCTGATATCGCTCTCACCAGCAAACCCTCGAGTGAAGTGGCCGTAACGGGATAGAGCACTTTCGGGAACATCGATTTCACCACTGTATGTATCATTCGAGGCAAAAGCAGACATTGCCGAAAAAAAGGATATAGCCGTTAACACAGGCAAACCCATGATACCCACTTCTCTCATAATCATATTATCCCATTCAAGTTTAAAGCTATAGTCAAATCTGGTGTACAGCCTCTTCGGCCGCACCCTGTAATTGATCACTTCCTACTCGTTCGCCATCCTTGAATTTCACTCCCTCGACGACATCTGCCAGTAGCCTCTCAGGCGTCGCCACTTTTTCTGCGCCGTTGTCATCAGCTTCCAGGCCATCGCTAAGGTCGTCTGGCGACTGCCGCAGTTCTTCGTCTTGGTCGTCCTCAATCGCACCGTGGCAAACACCGATTCGATTGGGTTCGTCGTTCGGATATGCTGCCAGTGCATGGCCGGGAAATCATAAAAAGCCAGCATGGACTCTCTATCCTTCACCAGGCACTCCATAGCCTTGGGGTACTTGGCCTCATATCCCTTCACACAGCTCTCAAAGGCCTTGTCTGCGCCCTCCTGGGTCTCGGCCATCCAGATGGAGCTATGCTGATTTCTGGTGTATGAGTTGACTGAAGAAGCGGTGTACCCTGTTGATTGATCTTGGCGGATCAACAACCAACAGGGGAAATACACCGCATGAGCAATAGTAACGTTGTCGAACTGAAATCACCAACGGGGGATGTACTGGGTGAGCTACTGAAGGAAGGGGCCAGGCAACTGCTTGCCCAAGCTGTTGAGGCGGAACTGGCCGAACTGCTGGGGCAATACGCCGAGCACAAGGTGGATGGTAAGCAAGCCGTTGTTCGCAATGGCTATTTGCCGGAACGGGCGATTCAGGCCGGACTTGGTGAAGTACCAGTTAAGATTCCAAAGGTTCGGGATCGCTCTGGCCAAGGAATCAAGTTCAACAGCCGCTAACCGCCATGGAGAGCGAAGCGAAGGCGGTTAGTCCCCGATAGGCGTAGGCGCGGTTGTATGGCCGCAGTTACGACCGATAGGGAGTGACGTAGGGCATACAAATAGCGCATCCGACACGCCGTAGAGTCATTGTGGTCATTATGACGGAGTTGCGCACGAGCAGCTTTGCTGCAATGTGCGGGACGGAGTCGTGATGAGCGCAGGACGGTCGGGGCAGTAACGGCCGTCGCGTTGGCGAGTCGATTTTGGGGACTGGGATGTCCCAAAATCTTTCACGAGGTAGCGACACTCTTGGTAATTGATCACTTCCTACTCGTTCGCCATCCTTGAATTTCACTCCCTCGACGACATCTGCCAGTAGCTTGTAGCCTCTCAGGCGTCGCCACTTTTTCTGCGCCGTTGTCATCAGCTTCCAGGCCATCGCTAAGGTCGTCTTGCGACTGCCGCAGTTCTTCGTCTTGGTCGTCCTCAATCGCACCGTGGCAAACACCGATTCGATTGGGTTCGTCGTTCGGATATGCTGCCAGTGCATGGCCGGGAAATCATAAAAAGCCAGCATGGACTCTCTATCCTTCACCAGGCACTCCATAGCCTTGGGGTACTTGGCCTCATATCCCTTCACACAGCTCTCAAAGGCCTTGTCTGCGCCCTCCTGGGTCTCGGCCATCCAGATGGAGCTATGCTGATTTCTGGTGTATGAGTTGACTGAAGAAGCGGTGTACCCTGTTGATTGATCTTGGCGGATCAACAACCAACAGGGGAAATACACCGCATGAGCAATAGTAACGTTGTCGAACTGAAATCACCAACGGGGGATGTACTGGGTGAGCTACTGAAGGAAGGGGCCAGGCAACTGCTTGCCCAAGCTGTTGAGGCGGAACTGGCCGAACTGCTGGGGCAATACGCCGAGCACAAGGTGGATGGTAAGCAAGCCGTTGTTCGCAATGGCTATTTGCCGGAACGGGCGATTCAGGCCGGACTTGGTGAAGTACCAGTTAAGATTCCAAAGGTTCGGGATCGCTCTGGCCAAGGAATCAAGTTCAACAGCCGCTAACCGCCATGGAGAGCGAAGCGAAGGCGGTTAGTCCCCGATAGGCGTAGGCGCGGTTGTATGGCCGCAGTTACGACCGATAGGGAGTGACGTAGGGCATACAAATAGCGCATCCGACACGCCGTAGAGTCATTGTGGTCATCATGACGGAGTTGCGCACGAGCAGCTTTGCTGCAATGTGCGGGACGGAGTCGTGATGAGCGCAGGACGGTCGGGGCAGTAACGGCTGTCGCGTTGGCGAGTCGATTTTGGGGACTGGGATGTCCCAAAATCTTTCACGAGGTAGCGACACTCTTGGACTTCCTGTACGAACTCACCAACGCCTTCGAGAACCGCTACTACGACCAAATCCACCGCGCCACACGCAAGGAGGAAGAGGAGCAGTTGCGAACAAGGACAACGCCATAACGACAACGGCCGATGCCCTAAGACAGGTCATCGGCCGTTGTGTTTACTGCCATCAAATAATCAGATGATCACCACATCAGATTACGTGGGCACTCTCACCAGCCAACGGGCGCGCAGGACCTTGAAGCCACCCCAGCGGTTGTGGGGACGCAGCTCGACGCCGAACAGGTCGCCGAGCTCGCGGTAGAAGTCGGCGATGTTGCTGCTCGGGTGGGTCAGAGCGCCGACGCTGAGATCGGGCAGGCGGTTGAGCCGCTCGGCGAGCAGACGCAGTGCGACACTCTTGCCGGTGCCCGGGTCGCCGCTGATAAGGGCGAAACCGCCATCGCGCACCAGCGAGTTTTCGATGCGCCGACAGAAGTTCTCTACCTGGGAGCCCAAGTAGAGCCCCTCGACGGGAATGGCCGGAGTGAAGGGATTCCACTTGAGGCCGTAGAGGGCGAGGCGTTGCGGGTTCATGGCAGATTCTCCTGTTCGTCTTGGGTCGGCAGATAGGCAGGCGGCAGGCCGGTGGCGGCGAAGTCGGCTTGGAGCTTGCGCAGCAGGGGCGGTAGTTCACCACTGGGCTGGGTAAGTGCGGCGGTCTCATCCGCCGACTCGCGCCGGCGGCGCTTACCGTCGGCATTGGCCAGCTTATCCAGGGGATAGAGGGGACAAAGCGGCGCTCGGGTATGCGGATCAAGCAGCTCGAGCTGAGTCAGGTCCCAGCGGGCATAGGCGATGAGAGGGCGCTCGAGATGACGATAGCGCTCGGGAACCTCGTAGCGCTTGCCGCTCAGGGGTGCATGACCAGATTATCTGCGGTAGATTCCGCCCATCCTGTCCACAATCCCTGATGGATAAAGAAGAACCCCCTCGAACAACTTGAACATTGTCCGAGGGGACGGTCTCCTGTGTTCTTCGCCAAAAGAGCAAGGAGACCCGTTGAGTGTGCCACGCTTTTCTATCCGATCCCACCTTCTACCGCCGCCTGGGCCAACTGGATGCATTGATTGCCGAACAGGTTGGTACGGCCGCTAACCGCCATGGAGAGCGAAGCGAAGGCGGTTAGTCCCCGATAGGCGTAGGCGCGGTTGTATGGCCGCAGTTACGACCGATAGGGAGTGACGTAGGGCATACAAATAGCGCATCCGACACGCCGTAGAGTCATTGTGGTCATCATGACGGAGTTGCGCACGAGCAGCTTTGCTGCAATGTGCGGGACGGAGTCGTGATGAGCGCAGGACGGTCGGGGCAGTAACGGCTGTCGCGTTGGCGAGTCGATTTTGGGGACTGGGATGTCCCAAAATCTTTCACGAGGTAGCGACACTCTTGTAAGGGCGAAACCGCCATCGCGCACCAGCGAGTTTTCGATGCGCCGACAGAAGTTCTCTACCTGGGAGCCCAAGTAGAGCCCCTCGACGGGAATGGCCGGAGTGAAGGGATTCCACTTGAGGCCGTAGAGGGCGAGGCGTTGCGGGTTCATGGCAGATTCTCCTGTTCGTCTTGGGTCGGCAGATAGGCAGGCGGCAGGCCGGTGGCGGCGAAGTCGGCTTGGAGCTTGCGCAGCAGGGGCGGTAGTTCACCACTGGGCTGGGTAAGTGCGGCGGTCTCATCCGCCGACTCGCGCCGGCGGCGCTTACCGTCGGCATTGGCCAGCTTATCCAGGGGATAGAGGGGACAAAGCGGCGCTCGGGTATGCGGATCAAGCAGCTCGAGCTGAGTCAGGTCCCAGCGGGCATAGGCGATGAGAGGGCGCTCGAGATGACGATAGCGCTCGGGAACCTCGTAGCGCTTGCCGCTCAGGTGTGCATGACCAGATTATCTGCGGTAGATTCCGCCCATCCTGTCCACAATCCCTGATGGATAAAGAAGAACCCCCTCGAACAACTTGAACATTGTCCGAGGGGACGGTCTCCTGTGTTCTTCGCCAAAAGAGCAAGGAGACCCGTTGAGTGTGCCACGCTTTTCTATCCGATCCCACCTTCTACCGCCGCCTGGGCCAACTGGATGCATTGATTGCCGAACAGGTTGGTACGGCCGCTAACCGCCATGGAGAGCGAAGCGAAGGCGGTTAGTCCCCGATAGGCGTAGGCGCGGTTGTATGGCCGCAGTTACGACCGATAGGGAGTGACGTAGGGCATACAAATAGCGCATCCGACACGCCGTAGAGTCATTGTGGTCATCATGACGGAGTTGCGCACGAGCAGCTTTGCTGCAATGTGCGGGACGGAGTCGTGATGAGCGCAGGACGGTCGGGGCAGTAACGGCTGTCGCGTTGGCGAGTCGATTTTGGGGACTGGGATGTCCCAAAATCTTTCACGAGGTAGCGACACTCTTGTAAGGGCGAAACCGCCATCGCGCACCAGCGAGTTTTCGATGCGCCGACAGAAGTTCTCTACCTGGGAGCCCAAGTAGAGCCCCTCGACGGGAATGGCCGGAGTGAAGGGATTCCACTTGAGGCCGTAGAGGGCGAGGCGTTGCGGGTTCATGGCAGATTCTCCTGTTCGTCTTGGGTCGGCAGATAGGCAGGCGGCAGGCCGGTGGCGGCGAAGTCGGCTTGGAGCTTGCGCAGCAGGGGCGGTAGTTCACCACTGGGCTGGGTAAGTGCGGCGGTCTCATCCGCCGACTCGCGCCGGCGGCGCTTACCGTCGGCATTGGCCAGCTTATCCAGGGGATAGAGGGGACAAAGCGGCGCTCGGGTATGCGGATCAAGCAGCAAGAGTGTCGCTACCTCGTGAAAGATTTTGGGACATCCCAGTCCCCAAAATCGACTCGCCAACGCGACAGCCGTTACTGCCCCGACCGTCCTGCGCTCATCACGACTCCGTCCCGCACATTGCAGCAAAGCTGCTCGTGCGCAACTCCGTCATGATGACCACAATGACTCTACGGCGTGTCGGATGCGCTATTTGTATGCCCTACGTCACTCCCTATCGGTCGTAACTGCGGCCATACAACCGCGCCTACGCCTATCGGGGACTAACCGCCTTCGCTTCGCTCTCCATGGCGGTTAGCGATGGACGCTACAACCCCGAAAAAATGATCGTCGCCCCGCTAACAGTTACCGGCCTGCCTAGTTCTCGGCTAATACCCTAGTCTGGTTGTACGGTATTTGTGGTCACCTAATGGTTTATGAAACATTCGGGCTAGCTCCAAGCGCCCCGCCTCGATCTTCGAAAAATCGAGGATGTCATCGATGATCCCCTGTAGCAGCACAGCCGAATCCTTGGCGGTGGCCACAAGATCCCGCTGGGAGTCGTCCAGGGGGGTATGGGAGAGCATATCAACGGTGCCGACCACACCATTGAGCGGGGTACGGATCTCATGACTCATGGTCGCCAGGAAGGTGGATTTCGCCCGGCTGGCCTGCTCTGCCTCGTCGCGGGCAAGGATCAGTTCGATCTCCGCCTCCTTGCGCTGGGTGATGTCGGAGACGAAGGAGATGAACATCTCGCCGTACTCACCAAATTCCGAAAGATAGATGGCCGTGATCTCCACTGGAATCCGCCGCCCGTCCCGAGTCTGATGAACCGACTCGAAGCGCTTCCAGCCCGCCTCCTTGATGGGGGCGGTGAATTCCCGGAAGTGCTCCGGGGTGATCCGGATGTCGAAGTCCGGGGCCTGAAGGGTGAGCAGCTCCTCGCGACTGTAGCCGAGGTGTTCACAGCCGTGGTCGTTGACGCGCAGGATGCGCCCGTCGCGCGCGCTGATCCAGAACTCACCGATTCCGGTACGCTCCAGCGCCTCCCGGGTCAGGTTCAGCTGTATGTTGGCGACCTCCGTCGCCTCCTTCTCCTGGCGCAGCGCTTCCAGCATCCGCCGCTGCTCGGTGATATCCTGCTCCAGCGCCACGAACTCGATGATCCGCCCCTGCTCATCGGTGACCGGACTGATCTCAAAGTGAATCCAGTAGGGCCTCCCCGATTTGGCGTAGTTGAGCAGTTCCCCCTCGATGCGCTCACCCGCCGACAGCGCATCGCCGATACGCCCCACCACCTGATCATCGGTATCGCTGCCCCACAGGAGCTCGCCCGGAGTGCGGCCCAGCACCTCCGCAGGAAGATAACCGCTCATCCGGCTGAAGCCCTCGTTCACCCAGGTGATGCCACCCCGCAGGTCGGTCACGATCACGGCGTTGTCGGTGTTGCGGGCCACCAGCGACATGGTCCGCAGTTGCTGCTCCGAAAGGATCCGCTGGGTGATGTTCAGATGGGAGACGACGATCGCCGGGCGGCCGTTATGCAGGAAACGGCTGGCGCGCATCTGAAACCAGCGCGGGATCCGCGGGCTGTGGCAGGGATACTCCAGCTCGAACCCCTCCGAGACCCCTTCCAGCATCTTGCGCAGCTCCGAGACCACCCTTCCAGCCGCTTCCGCATCATCCCCGGAGGCCGCCTCCGCCGCCGCCAGATAGCCGAGACCCACCCCCCCGGCCCCGGCTTCCAACCCGTTGGCACGGCCGAAATCCTCCCAGGCCTGATTGGTCATTACGATCGTCCCCTGGGCGTCCAGCACCGCAATGTGCGCGGTGAGCGAATCGAGCACCTCGCGGCTGAACAGGCGCTCGTTCTCCAGTGCGAGTTCGAACTCCTTGCGCACCGTGATGTCCCGGATGGTGCCGGAAAAGTGGGGTTCATCGCCGTAATCGAGCCGGCTGACACCAAGTTCGATGGGAAACAGACTGCCGTCGGCGCGCCGGGCCTCGAGTTCCCGTCCGATACCGATGATCCGGGCCTCGCCGCTGTGCAGATAGTGCCGGAGATAGCCGTCGTGGCGGCTGGCGTGAGGTTCCGGCATCAGCATGCGGATATTTTGTCCGACCAGCTCCCGCCGGGAGTAACCAAAGAGGTGCAGCGTGGCCGGGTTGACACTCTCGATGACGCCGCGCGAATCGATGACCACGATACAGTCGATGGCGTTATCCACCACGGCGCTGAGGCGGCTCCTGGATACACGCAGCAGGCGCTGTCCGCGGGCGTGATTCCAGGTCAGCAGCAGCAGGATCAGCAGGGTTGTGGCCGCGCCGCCATAGATCAGCCAGCGCACGAAATGGAAGAGTGCATAGGCCTCCTCCAGATCCTGCTCGGTGGTCAGGCCGATGTTGAATTCGCGGTCCCAGAGCCAGACCCCGACCACCGGCACGCCCCGATAGTCACGATAGCCCTCAAGGTCGATACCGCTCTCGCCGGTCGTGGCGCTGGCGGCCATGCGGGTCAGGGGGTGCGCGGACAACCCCAGTGGGATTTTCCGTGTTTCACGCAGATCCTCACCGGGGTCGTGCAGGAAAATCTCCAGGTGGGCATGAAAGTCCTCACCATCGTCCCCATGCAAATGGGCGGCATCACGTTGCAGCATGCCGATCTCGGTCAGCTGTTCGACAAAGCGGCTGTCGTTCAGCATCAGCCCCTGTGGATCAAACATATAGGTCTCGCCGGTCTCGCCCAGGCGCCCCTGGCGCATCAGGGGAAACAGACTCCGGTGCGGGTCGATACGCAGAGTCAGAAGGGCGATAATCCCTCCGCCCCCGTCACGCACCGGCGCGCCGACGAACAGGGTCGCGTGGCGCTTGGCGTCGGCGTCGTCGTACAGGGGGACATCCGAGGGCTGAATGCGGCTGATCACCGTCTCACCCCTCCACAGGCGCTCCAGCACATCCGGCTGCTCAAGCAGCAGGTTGGGGGTGGCGACATTGCGGTCCCGTGACGAGGCAAGGCTGACGCCGTCCGGGGCGATGAGAAAAAAGCCGCGATACTGCCCGTTTTTCAGATTGGGGGCAAAGAACTCACGCAGCCGCGCCTGGGCGGGAGTGGCGAGCAACGCACCTGGCTCGCGCGGCGCTTTCAACAGATCCCGGGCAGCCTCGCGCAGGGTTACGGTGGCGGCGAAGTTGGCGGCCGATTGATAGTGCTCGCGGGCCCAGATCTTCATCGCCTGATCGGCGCTGTGCAGCACCGTCTGCAGATTGTTGGCGAGGTTGGACTGGTAGCGCCGCTCCACCAACGAGGTCACCCCCAGAGCGCCGCCGACGATACTGATCACGGCCAGCAGCAGCGCCAGGGTCTGACGCACGCCAAGCAGTTCGACCAGCCGCGCGATCAGGGTTTTCAGCGATCTTGGCATCCGGGGATTCCGCTACTGTTCAAATCTTCAGTATAGGCGATGAAGAGCACCCCTTCGTCTTGCCCCCGCTAACCGCCATGGAGAGCGAAGCGAAGGCGGTTAGTCCCCGATAGGCGTAGGCGCGGTTGTATGGCCGCAGTTACGACCGATAGGGAGTGACGTAGGGCATACAAATAGCGCATCCGACAC
>PQCP01000159.1 GCA_003062205.1 Candidatus Sedimenticola endophacoides | reverse complement strand
GCGTGTCGGATGCGCTATTTGTATGCCCTACGTCACTCCCTATCGGTCGTAACTGCGGCCATACAACCGCGCCTACGCCTATCGGGGACTAACCGCCTTCGCTTCGCTCTCCATGGCGGTTAGCGATTGTTGGCCACCAGGTTGAGCCGATCATACTGATGGCGGTAACCCCAACCGATCCACTGGTCACGCGCCGCACACTTGAGTGCGGAGGCGGAAATACTCAGCAAGCCAACCCAGCGCCCTTCCCGCTCGGCGACATAGCGAATGGTGTTGCCAATTTTCACCAGGGCACCAAGGTAGTGGTGAGCCTGTATCAGGTCTTGGAACCGCTGTTCCTCTGTGGCGCAGGCTGGTCTGACATGCAGGAGAGATGCGTTCAAATTGCCTTTCGTCCTTCGGTTTGAAAGGCTCTTTTTACCCGAAGTGGGGGAGGTTGTCCAGTATTAGATAGTATCTTTATGTTTCTGGGTGGGGTTTCTGTTTAGGGCGATTTCGCCCTGCTACGAAGAGGGCGGTGGCTGGTGGAACCGCTTCGATGTCGAGTACTCGTTCAGCGACCAACTGGTCGGCAAGGCGGAACTCAACACCTACTGGGGTGACGAGGAGACCACTTTCGGCCAGTTCGAAAACGCCTCCAACATCCAGTTCGGAGTCAAGTACATCTTCTGACGCACTGAAGACAACAAGGCGGAGGCGGCAGGTGAACCGGTGTTTGCCGCCGCCTTTTTTCACCCACGGGAAGGAGAGAATTCCCAGGGAAGCTCTGTTTCATGGCGAGGGCCGCACCCGCTCCGCGAGGCCTTTCCGACACCATGAACGCGACCGGGCACGGCCCGCCGCGCCGCGAAAAAGAGCGCCTACCCCAACCCACAGGCAAGGTGTTATATGGACACGCTGAAGCAAGAAACAAAACTGGCGGACCGCTACGCGGACTTCGTCCTGCGCCACCGCTGGGCGATCATCGTCACCCTGCTGATCGCCACCCTGGCCGGCGCCCTGCAGATCAAGAACCTGGATATCCGCAACGACCCCGACACCCTGCTGCCGCCGAGCAACCGCTACGTGGCGACCAACCTCTACGCCGAGCACAACTTCGGCATGGGCAACCTGATGGTCTTCGCCCTGCAAGTGAAGGAGGGCGACATCTGGCAGCCCTGGTTCATCAACATGGTGCAGGAGATCCACCACAAGCTGGAGGCCCTGCCCAACTCGCGCCCCGCCAACTTTATCGACATCGCGGCGCAGAAGATTAAGTACATGGGGGCCGACGAGAACGGCCTGATCTTCAAGCGGCTGATCCCCACCGAGGGAATCAGCGACGACCCGGAGAAGGCCGCGCAGCAGTTGGCGTTCCTGCGCGAGGGGGTCAAAAACAACCCGGTCATGGCCCCGATGCTGGTCTCGATGTGGGACCAGGAGGGCAGGCGTTGTGCCTACGAGGACTACGACAAGGACGAGTGCGTGGCCAGGGCCGCCTACATCATCGCCGACTACGACGACGGAGTGAAGGAGATCTACCTCCCCTGGGTGCGCGAGGTGCGCGCCATGATGGAGGAGTACGGCAAGGACGAGCGGGTCGAGCTGCTGGTGGCGGGCGAACCCTACTTCCTCGCCTGGATGTTGCAGGACCTGCTCAATAAGTGGTGGCTGTTCGTCATCTCCATCGCCATCGTACTGGTCGTACTCTGGGCCGAGTTCCGTAACTGGCGCGGCGCCCTCTTCCCCCTGGTGGGGGTGGGCATGACCATCGCCCTCACCCTGGGCCTGATGGGCTACAGCCAGTTCAAGCTGACCACCATGATGGTATTGACGCCGATGCTGCTGCTAGCCATCGGCATCGGGCACTCGGTCCAGGTGACGCGGCGTTTTCTGCTCGAACACGCAGGCCACGGGGACTGCGAACTCTCGGCGCGGGTCGCCATCGGCCACACCATGGTACCGGCCACCCTCTCCATCATCACCGACATGGTGGGATTCGCCACCCTGGCGACGGTCGACATCTCCTTCTACAAGGCCTACGCCTATTTCGGAATGTTCGGCATGCTGACCCTGCTGATCACCACCACCACCCTGATCCCCCTGCTGCTGACCATCTTCCCGCCGCCCCGGCACCTGTGCGACACCAAGGAGGGGCACTCCTGGGAGAGCGCGGCGGGCGGCTTCATCTCGCGGCTAGTGATCGGCCCCGGCAAATGGATCCCCATCGCCGTGGTGAGCATTGTCATGGTGCTCTCCGTGCACTACACCAGGATCCTCGATGGCACCCAGGATGATCTGATGCCCGGGGTGGAGAAGGGCATCAACTACGCCCGCGCCGCCTTCAAGGGCAGTTCCGATACCTGGCAGGACCTGGAGAAACTCAACGAAATCATGCCGGGTGTGATCTCGGTCAGCATCCCGATCCGCGGCAAGCAGCCCCTGACCCGCGAATGCGTGGACAACTACTTTCCCGACGAGATCTACGACATCGAGGACCGCACCGAGCGCATGCAACAGTGCGCGGTCGAAAAGCAGCGCATGGGCTGCTGGGACTCGGAGGCCTGCGGAGCACAGGGCATCATGAACGATGCCGAAGTGCTGGCCGACATCGAGAAGATGGAGAACTGGATGCGCGCCCACGACTACGTGGGCTACACCGGCTCCTACGCCCAGTACATACGCTAACCGCCATGGAGAGCGAAGCGAAGGCGGTTAGTCCCCGATAGGCGTAGGCGCGGTTGTATGGCCGCAGTTACGACCGATAGGGAGTGACGTAGGGCATACAAATAGCGCATCCGACACGCCGTAGAGTCATTGTGGTCATCATGACGGAGTTGCGCACGAGCAGCTTTGCTGCAATGTGCGGGACGGAGTCGTGATGAGCGCAGGACGGTCGGGGCAGTAACGGCTGTCGCGTTGGCGAGTCGATTTTGGGGACTGGGATGTCCCAAAATCTTTCACGAGGTAGCGACACTCTTGCGTCTGGTGAACATGCTGCTGACCGCCGACCCCGGTGAACGGCCCGACATCAAGGATCTGCGGGTGCCGACCCGCGAGTACCTGACCGCCATCGATCCGGATGACGACCGGATACCCAACGCCATCGTACAGATGTACAACGGCCTGCTGGAGGCGATGACCTCGGCCGGCGACATGGACTCCTTCGTCTCCAAGGACTGGAACGAGGGGGTGATCCTCGGCTTCGTCAACACCATGCACCCGGTGGAGACCCACCAGGTGACCATGGACATCCAGCAATATATCGAGGACCACAAGAACGACCCCGGTTTCAGCAAGGTCAACTTCGGCCTGCGCTCCGGCCCGGTGGAGGACCTCTCGGGCGACAGCAACGCGCTGTCGATGGAGGGGCCGGACTACGTGCGCCCGGCGGTCGGCGGCTTCCTCGGTGCCACCGAGGCGACCCGCGAGGTGGCGGTGGATAACTGGCTGCTGAGCCCGTTGCAGACGGCGCTCGCCATCTTCCTGATCGCGGCCCTGATGTTCCGCTCGGTGATGGTCGCGGGGATCCTGATCTTCACCCTGTTCATCACCCTGTTCGCCCAGTACGGCCTCGGCGGCTATTTCACCTCGGTCGGCAACTGGTCGGGCAACCTCGCCTTCCACCTGCTGGTGACCCTGAGCATCGCCATGGGCCTGGGGGTCGACTACGGCATCTATATGCTCTCGCGGCTGCGCGAGGAGATGCAGGCCACCGGCCAGAACTGGAATCAGGCATTGCGCAACACCCTCGACACCACAGGCTCGGCCGTGCTCATCTCGGTGGTGGTGCTGCTGGGCAGCTTCATCCCCCTGGTCGGCACCGATCTGGCCAACACCTGGGGACTCGGCATCTATATCGGCGAGGCGCTGATCATCGACGTCTTCACCGCGCTGATGATCCTGCCAATGCTGGTCTATTGGCTCAAGCCCAAGTATATCTTCGGCGCCAAATAACCCGCCGCGCCCACCGGACCCCGGTCCCGGTGGGCGCGGTGCTCCGCTCTCCATTTGTTGAAAATCAGAAACCCGGTTCGTCCGGTGCGCCGATGGATTGATCCCCGGACGAAGCCCCACACCCCCCGCTCCTCCATCGATTTCAATCAGGCCAGGGGCTATACTTGCCATGAACCACGGCCTGCCTGGATGATGTGCCCCGACCGGCGGGGGTGGCCCTCGCGACAACGCCTGCGGGCGATCGCCCGGCGTCTCCCCGAATGACCATTCACACATAAGGACAACCCACGCCCGGTGAGCGGACCGGGCCGGTGATACCGGACTTGACGACCCTGCGCAACAAAACCCTGGTCTGCCGCAACTGCGATGCCCTGACCGCCCTTGAGCGGCTGCCGGAGGGCTGCGTGGCCTACTGCCCCTGCTGCCGCTCCAAACTGCTCACCAACCCGGCGGGCCCGCCGCACGCCCCACTGGCATTGATGACCGGCGCGCTGATCCTGTTCCTCCTCGCCAACACCTACCCGTTGCTGGTATTGAAGATCGGCGACAACGCGCAGGCCACCACCCTCACCGGAACCGCCGTCGCCCTGTGGCGCGGCGGGATGCAGCCACTGGCCATGCTGGTATGGCTGAGCACGGTGCTGGCACCGGGATTCGTCATCAGCGCCAGCCTCTACCTGCTCTCCGCGCTGCGTCTGCGCAGGGTGCTGCCCGGATCACGGCTGCTGCTGAAAAACATCCACGGCGCGGAGATCTGGGGCATGATCGATGTCTTCCTGCTCGGCATGCTGGTGGCCCTGGTCAAGCTCTCCGACAGCGCCGACCTGCTGTTCGGAGCCGGTTTCTTCGCCTTCATCTTCGCCATCCTCTTCTTCACCGCCGCCTCCACCAGGATCGACACGCACCACTGGTGGGACGAACTGGATCGCATCGCTGGAGCCCGCCGATGATGTGGCGTGGCCCAAGGGCGATCGATCTGGGGATCTACGCCTGCCACACCTGCGCTCTGGCGGTACGCTCCCGGGGCGGGGAGAACGAACACTGCCCGCGCTGCGGTTCGCATCTGAGCTTTCGCAAACCCAACAGCCTAATGCGCAGTTGGGCGCTGCTGCTCACCGCCGCCCTGCTCTACCTCCCGGCCAATCTGCTGCCGGTTATGCGCACCACCTACTTCGGAGGTGAGAGTACCGACACCATCATGAGCGGAGTGATCTTCTTTATCCGCGAGGGGGACTACCTGCTCGCGGCGGTGATCTTCATTGCCAGCGTGCTGGTGCCACTGATCAAGATCATCGCCCTCGGCTTCCTGCTCCTGTCGGTGCACACCGAGTACCGCTTACGCCGGATCGAGCGCATCCGCCTCTATCAGGCCACGGAGTTCATCGGACGCTGGTCGATGGTCGATATCTTCGTCGTGGGACTGCTCACCGCCCTGGTGCAGATGGGTAACCTCTTCACCATCGAACCGGGGCCCGGGGCAACGGCCTTTGCCCTGGTGGTGATTTTCACTATCCTAGCGGCCATGAGTTTCGACCCCCGTATCATCTGGGACCAGCAGTGGATCCCGACCCAGGAGAGGGCCCATGCCCGAGACGAGTGAACAAACCCCGGCGGCGCGGATCGAGACCGGCAGAAAGCAGTTCCCCCTGGTCTGGATACTCCCCCTGACCGCCGCACTGATCGGCGGCTGGCTGGTGTTCCAGGACCTCATGGAGCACGGCTCCGACATCCGCATCCGCTTCGACAACGCCCAGGGTCTGGAGGCCAAAAAGACCCGCATCAAATACAAGAACATCGATGTCGGCATGGTCAAGGAGATCCAGTTCTCCGACGACCTCTCCCACGTCGTGGTCACCGCCGAGATGAAACGCGTGGTCAGCTCCCGCCTGAGTAACGCCAGCCGCTTC
Source organism: Candidatus Sedimenticola endophacoides (assembly GCA_003062205.1). Classification (GTDB taxonomy): domain Bacteria; phylum Pseudomonadota; class Gammaproteobacteria; order Chromatiales; family Chromatiaceae; genus Sedimenticola_A; species Sedimenticola_A endophacoides. The sequence goes on along the minus strand of PQCP01000159.1, from coordinate 7,254 downwards.
TGGGTGGTTCGCCCGCGTATCGACGGTCTCTCGGTCAGCGGCATCAACACCCTGCTCAGCGGACCCTATATCACCGTCGATCCGGGCGCGGACGGGCGTCCGCAACGTGAATTCGTCGGTCTGGAAGAGCCCCCAAAGGTGCTCTCCGACGCCAAGGGCAGCACCTACCACCTCAAGGCGAAAGAGCTGGGGGCGCTCTCCCTGGCCTCTCCTGTCTACTACCGCGACATCCGTGTCGGAGAGGTGGTGCGCTACCGTCTCTCCGAGGATCACAGCCATGTCGGCATCGACATCTTCGTCAATGCCCCCCACGACCGCTACGTCAAGCCGCAGAGCCGTTTCTGGCATGTCGGCGGGGTGGGCATGGACCTGACCGCCAACGGCATCAGCGTGGACATCCAGTCCCTGGCCACCCTGCTGGCCGGCGGCATCGCCTTCGATTCCCACACCCGGGTGGACAACGGGGAGCAGGCCGCGCCCGACAGCAGCTTCGTGCTCTACGGCTCGCGCCAGGAGTCGCTGAAGCGCCCGATCACCATCACCATCCCCTATCTGGTCTACTTCGATGACACGGTGCGCGGGCTCTCGGTCAACGCGCCGGTGGAGTTTCGCGGCATCCGCGTCGGCACAGTGCAGGATATCCGCCTGGAGAAAGACGCCGACCGGGGCGATGTACGCATCCCGGTGCTGCTCGGCATGGAGCCCGAGCGGCTGATCATCGACGGCATGCAAAACGGCGCCGAGGAGAGCCCGGAAAAGGTACACGAACTGGTGAAAAAACTGGTCTCCAAGGGGCTGCGGGCCCGGCTGCAGACCGGAAACCTGCTCACCGGACAGCTCTTCGTGGAGCTCGACTTCCACACCGAGCTGCCCCCGGGCCAACTCTCCGAATCCAAGGGCTATCCGGTACTGCCGACCACCCCCAGCGCCCTCTCCAGTATCATGCGCAACATCAACTCGCTGCTGGTCAAGCTCGAACGCCTGCCCATCGACGAGATCGGCCGGCATATCGAACAGGCGGCCCGGGGGGCTGACACCCTGATCAACGACCCCGCCCTGGGCGCGGCGCTCGGACAGCTGCAACAGGTAACCGAACAGAGCAACCAACTGCTGACCACCCTCAACCGCCAAACCGGCCCCCTGCTGGGCGACATGACGAAACTGACCGCCAACGCCAAAATCCTGATTGAAAAATCCACCACGGTGATGGAGAGTGTGCACAACCTCACCTCCCATGACGGGATCGTGGGGCGGGAACTGCTGACGACCCTTGAAGAGCTCTCCGGCGCGGCCCGCGCGATCCGGGTCATGGCGGAATACCTGGAGCGCCACCCCGAGGCGCTGTTGCAAGGAAAAAACCGATGAGCGCGAGAACAGCGATTATCCTGATCATGAGCGGTGCCCTGCTGCATGGCTGCGTCACCATCGAGCCCTCGCCGCCGACCGCCTTCTACCTGCTGAGCGTCCCCTCCACACAGCCCCTTCCGGAAACCGGGCCGGGCCCCGGCATCGGCATCGGCCCCCTCAAGCTCCCGGAGCACCTCAGACGCCCCCAGATCGTCAGCCGCAGCGGTGGCCACGGGGCCCTCGTCGCCGACTTCCACCATTGGGCCGGCGATCTGGAGCAGAATATGCTGGATGTGCTGATCCAGCAGTTCGGCACCCGGGCCGGCATCCGGCGCGTCTCCCGCTACCCCTGGCCGAGTCACGCCAGCCCCGACTATCAGATCCGCCTCGACATCCTGCGCTTCGACGGCGCCCTCGGCGGCGAAGTGGTACTCTCCGGCGGCTGGAGCCTGCTCGACAGCACGGGCCGCCGGGAACTCGGCAACGAGCGCTTCATCCTGCGGGAAAACGCCCGGGGAGCGGATCACCAGAGCTACGTCGCCACCCTCAACGCTCTGCTGCTGCGCCTCGGGGAGCAGATCGGCGACGCAGTCGAGCGTCGGCGCGCCCGCCACGGGGAGTAGAGCCCATGGAAGACAACTACCTGGAGCGATTTTACGAGCTGTTCGAGCAGATGCCGCGCCAAGGCCCGGGAGACGGCGACTCCGCCCGGCGCCTGCTCGATGCACTCTCCGTCTCAGGGCCGGGGCCGCTGCGGCACATCGCCGACATGGGCTGCGGCAGCGGCGCCGGCACCCTCTGGCTGGCGCGCCACACCGATGCGGAGATCGACGCCCTCGACAACTACCGCCCGTTTCTCCAACGCCTGGAGCGCGAGGCCCGCGCCCAGGGCCTCGCCCAACGCATCACCACCCACGCCGCCGACATGGCCGCCCCCCCCTTCCCGCCGGAGCACTTTGACCTCATCTGGTCGGAGGGGGCCGCCTACCTGATCGGCTTCACCCAAGCCCTCGCCCTCTGGCGTCCCCTGCTGCACAGCGGCGCCCACCTGGTGGTGACCGAGATGTGCTGGTTCACCGATACCCCCTCCCCCGAGGCGCGGGCCTTCTGGGCCGAGGGCTACCCAGAGATGGCCACCCCGGCGCAACGCATCGCCCAGGCCAAAGCGGCGGGTTACAAAGTGCTGCGCCGCTTCCGCCTGCCACCCCGCGCCTTCAACCGCTTTCACCGCGACCTGCGCCAGCGGCTTGAGATACTGCGCGCGCGCCATGGCGATCACCAGGTGTATCGCGAGTGCGAACAGGAGATCGCCCTGTTCAGGGACAACCGGGGCGCTTTCGGCTACTTCTGCCTGCTGCTGCAAAAAACCGATCGCTGACCGATGACCGAGAGCCCGCCACCCAGGGACCGTCTCTACGCCGAACCGCGTACCCGAATCCCCGATTTCACTTTCGACCGGCAGGTGGCGGAGGTCTTCTCGGACATGATCCAGCGTTCGGTGCCGGGCTATGCCACCGTGGTCAACATGACCGGGGTCCTGGCCGGAGAGTACGTCCAGGCCGGCAGCACCTGCTACGACCTGGGCTGCTCCCTGGGGGCCTCCAGTCTCGCCATGCAGCACGGCATCCGCACCCCCGGATGTAGGATCATCGCGGTGGACAACTCTCAGGCGATGCTCGATCAGGCGGCACTGCGACTGCGCCGCGCCCCAGGCACCACCCCGATCGAACTGCGCCGCGCCGACCTCCTCGACACCCCCATTGAGGATGCCTCGATGGTGGTGATGAACTTCACCCTGCAATTCATCGAGCCCGGGCGCCGCCTGGAGTTGCTGCGGCGCATCCGCCGGGGCCTGCGCCCGGGGGGCATCCTGGTGCTTTCGGAAAAGATCGCCTTCCGGAACACCCGGGAGGAGGTGCTGCAGATCGAATTGCACCACGCCTTCAAACGCGCCAACGGCTACGCCGACCTGGAGATCAGTCAGAAGCGCAGCGCCCTGGAAAACGTACTCACCCCCGAGACCCTGGAGCGCCATCATCAACGCCTGGACGAAGCCGGATTCGCCCACACCGACCTCTGGTTCCAGTGCTTCAACTTCGCATCCCTGATCGCCACCGCATGATCGACTGCACCGACCTCTGCCGACGGCTCGCTCCGGGCCCCCTCGACGCCTGGGCCCGCACCCTCCCGGAACAGCTCGCCGCGCGCACCGCACAGCGCGCTCACGGGGATCTTCCCCGCTGGCTGGAGGCGATCAATAGGCTCCCGGCCGCGCCGGACGGAACGGTCGAACTCAACCGTGGACGGGTCGGCATACACGCCGAATCGCCCCTCCAAGGCGAACCACGGCGCCTTGCCATCGAGTTGCTGCAACGCCTGCACCCCTGGCGCAAGGGCCCGTACGGCCTGCACGGCATCCATATAGACACCGAGTGGCGCTCGGACTGGAAGTGGCGGCGCCTGGCACCCCACATCACCCCGCTGAACGGACGCGACGTACTCGATGTGGGCTGCGGCAACGGCTACCACTGCTGGCGCATGGCGGGCGCGGGTGCCCGCCTGGTACTGGGCATCGACCCGACCCAGTTGTATATCGCGCAATTCATGACGGTGCGCCACTTCCTCGGCCCCCAGTGGCCGGTTCACCTCCTGCCGATCGGCATCGAGGAGCTGCCCCCCGACCCGGAGGCCTTCGACACCGTCTTCTCCATGGGGGTGCTCTACCATCGCCGCTCCCCCATCGACCACATCCTGGAGCTCAAGGGGTGCCTGCGCCGTGGCGGGGAGCTGGTACTGGAGACCCTGGTAATCGAGGGCCGGGAGGGCGAGACTCTGCTGCCGAGGGGGCGCTACGCGAAGATGCGCAACGTCTGGTTCATCCCCACCCCGGCCACCCTCGCCGCATGGGTGAAACGTTGCGGGCTGCGCGACGTTCGGGTGGTGGATGTCAGCGCCACCACCTGCCAGGAGCAGCGTCGCACCGACTGGATGCGCTTCGAATCCCTGACCGACTACCTCGACCCGAACGACCCCGCGCGAACCGTCGAGGGTTACCCCGCTCCGCTCCGCGCCACCCTCATTGCCACCCGTGCCTGATGACCCGGGTCCCGCGCCCGCAATCCGGAATTTCATGGGCACCTGACAAAATCTGGTTGTCTGACCGCCCGCAACTCCATGGTTGGAAGTCGGCGCGAACGATGTGAACTCAGTCCCCCAACATCACCCCATGGAACCATGCGTGTAACTAGTCAGCCACATCCGGGGCCGAGCCGGTTGCGCCCGCCCCATATGCATATCTGCACCGCCTTCGGACAATCGACTCCGACTCCAGGTGTATTGCTGACGGGGTTCACTTGCTTGTGAGTTCATGTAACATGCGATTCCATCCAGCTTCTGTGGTAGCAAAACAAAAAAGGCCACCTGTGGCCGGACTTCTGGTCCGGCCACAGGTGGCCTTGATGCGTACCACGGCTACGCCGGGGGGACTTATTCGTCCTCTGCGGCAACCACGGTCAGTTTCAGGGTTGCGTTCACATCGGTGTGCAGGTGCAGCTCGACCTCGTACTCACCGGTATTGTGGAACGGTCCCTCGGACAGACGCACCTCGCGCTTCTCCACCTCGACGCCGGCAGCGGTGGCCGCATCCGCGATATCGGCGGTACCGACGGAACCGAACAGGCGTCCCTCGTCACCCGCCTTGCGGGCGATGCTCACGCTGAGCGCTTCGATCTTGGCCTTGCGCTCCTCGGCGGCGGCCAGCGCCTCGGCTGCCTGCTTCTCCAGCTCGGCGCGACGCGCCTCGAACTCGGCCACGTTCGCCTTGGTGGCGGCCACGGCCTTGCCGCCGGGGATCAGAAAGTTACGCCCGAAACCCGCCTTAACGGAAACCATATCGCCCAGGGCGCCAAGGTTATCCACTTTTTCCAACAGAATGACATCCATCGTAATTACCCCTGTAATCAGGTGTTAAATCATCAACCCGCTTCCCCGGTGCCGTTCCGGCCCCGGAGACGGGCCCTGAAATCAAACCATGCGTCCGCGAAACCCGCCGCCGCCAATGCACTCACCGCATGGGGCATCGCCAGCAGCAGCAACGCATAAATACCCACCAACCAACCACTGCCCGAGCCGAGCAGGCCGAATGCGCCGTGCGCCAGGGCCAGCCCCTGAATGAACCAGACCGCCATCAACAGCACGGCCAGGTAATCGGGCAGCAGGCTCTGCGTCGTACCCATCGCCTGCAGCGCCAGCACCCCCAGGGTGACAATCGCAAGATAACGTGGCATGCGCAGCTGATGAAACTCGCTCCGGAAGCCGCCCGGATTATAGAGCATCGCCTGCCACCAGCGCGCCACAAACAGCGCCACCATCATCTGCAACAGAAACCCCGCGCTGACCACGCCGGGCATCCAGCGCGCCATCACCCCGATCAGCTCGTCGCGCTGCCCAGCTTCGATCAGCTGAGACTGCACCAGCGACTCCACGAACGGCTCCAACACACCACGCCATTGGGCCACCGGATCCTGACTGCTCAGCAGCTGCAATCCGACGAAGAGCACCCCCAGCAGCAATGCCCCCTGCAGGGTCAGAGCCAGGGAGCGGCTCATGCGCAGCAGCAGGGCCAACAGCCATACCGGAAACCAGAGCAGGAGCAGAAAGCCAAGTACCGGCACCACCCCGCCCGTCACCACCAGGGCCAGCACAGAGCAGGCCAGTCCGGCCAGCAGCCCGGTGCTCAACCCCGCAACAGGACCCTGACGCAGGGTGACCAGCGCCACCAGCGCCGAACTGAAAACGCTCAGGGGGGGGATCAGGATGGAGAGCATGGCCAGTACTGAAACCAGCATTACCGCCTGAGACCTGCCCCGCATCGCAGTCGATGCCAAAAAACGCATCTCTTCCTTACCGGCAGCGGGTAAAACCGTGACCGCCGCGCCCGGGCGCGGCGGCCGCTCACACCGACTGCTTAGTGGCTGTCGGTGTAGGGCAGCAGGGCCAGAAAACGTGCCCGCTTGATGGCCGCGGCCAGCTGGCGCTGGTACTTGGCCTTGGTACCCGTGATGCGGCTGGGCACAATCTTTCCGGTCTCGCTTATGTAGGCCTTGAGCAGGTTGAGATCCTTGTAGTCGATCTCGGTGATGCCCTCAGCGGTGAAACGGCAGTATCTTCTGCGACGAAAAAAACGTGACATGATTATTCCTCGAGTGAATCCAGATAGTTAGCTCGCCCTGGCAAGTACCAGGGCCGGCGTTGCGGCTTATTTGTCATCCTCAGCGGGAGTCTTCTCCGCTGCGGCGGCGCGTGGCGCCTCCTCCTTCTCCTCCTGCTTGGCCAGGGGAGAGGCCTCGGTGACAGGGCCCTTCTGCTTGATAACCATGTTGCGCAGAACCGCATCGTTGAACCGGAAGGCATTTTCCAGTTCGCCCAGGGCCTCACCATCGCACTCGACATTCATGAGCACGTAGTGGGCCTTGTGCAGTTTCTGAATCGGATAGGCGAGCTGACGGCGCCCCCAGTCCTCCAGGCGGTGGATGGAACCACCCTTGCCTTCGATGGTCGCGCGGTAACGCTCGACCATACTGGGAACCTGCTCACTTTGGTCCGGATGGACCATGAAAACAATCTCATAGTGTCTCATTGTATCCCCTTACGGATTGACATCAGCCTCCCGCCAGCATGGACGGTGAAGCAAGGAGTCGGCACCGGGAAACCTCCCGACGCCGGAAAACGGGGGATTCTACATGGAGTCACCCCCCGTAGCAATGGGAGCGGCGGGCTAAGTCACGGTAAATCTACGCTCCGGCAAAATTCCCATTACGTGGCATCGCGTTACGCGTCATTTTCAAAATATCGAATACCGCCCGGGTATTGAGCAGAAGCTTTTTCATTTTCTCTGGGATTGACTCA
>PQCP01000156.1 GCA_003062205.1 Candidatus Sedimenticola endophacoides | reverse complement strand
GCAGTTGCGAACAAGGACAACGCCATAACGACAACGGCCGATGCCCTAAGACAGGTCATCGGCCGTTGTGTTTACTGCCATCAAATAATCAGATGATCACCACATCAGATTACGTGGGCACTCTCAGGCGACGCTAGAGCGTCTCAGGCGCTGTAGTTGTCCGCGGCGAAGCCCCAGTTGACCAGGCCCCATAGCGCCTCCAGGTACTTCGGCCGGGCGTTACGGTAGTCGATGTAGTAGGCGTGCTCCCAGACATCGACGGTCAGCAGCGGGGTCTTGCCCTCGGTCATCGGGTTGGCCGCGTTGGAGGTGTTGACAATCTCGACGCCGCCGTCCGCGTTTTTTACCAGCCAGGTCCAGCCGGAGCCGAAGTTGGCTGCGGCGGAAGCGGAAAACCGCTCCTTAAACGCATCGAACGACCCGAAGGTGTCGTCGATGGCCGTGCCCAGCGCGCCTCCCGGGGTGCCGCCGCCCTCGGGGCTGAGGCCGTTCCAATAGAAGGTGTGGTTCCACACCTGGGCCGCGTTGTTGAATATGGCGCCGGAGGCGTTGCGGACAATCTCCTCAAGCGCCGCGTTCTCGAACTCGGTGCCCTGGATCAGGTTGTTGAGGTTGGTGACATAGGTCTGGTGGTGCTTCCCGTGGTGGAACTCCAGCGTCTCGCGGGAGATGGTCGGCTCAAGGGCCTGTATATCGTAGGGGAGGGGGGGGAGCTGGTGTGTCATCGTCTCTTCTCCTGAATGGATGCCGGTATGGTGCTTCCGTTTTAACCAAGTAAAACACTGTGTATTTTCCTTCGATTCTAGGTTCATTCCAGGGTGGATGCAAGTACGGTGCGGCCGGATGCCGCCGGGAGGGCGCTCTTCCGCCGAGCGGTGTTGTCCCCTTCGGGGTTATTCGGTACCTGATTAAATACTTATAAATAGATGAAATCATTAGGATATTTTCCATATTTTTTCTTGACAAAACGCATCGATTCCACCGACACTCGAAGAGTGTTCATGACCTTTTTTCCGTGCAGCTGCCTGTCGTGGCCCGCCGGGCAGGAGGGATGGAATACACCGTAAACGGGCCCGGATGGCGAGGAGACGTCAAGATTTTCCACCGCGCGGGCCCGAGAGAACATCCACAAAGGAGGATATGACATGACAGAAATGGTACGCAGTTTCGGTGACTTATGTGTACGCTCGACGGTGGCGGGGATTGTTTCGCTGGGGGTGATCTCGGCGGCTACCCTGCTCTGGGTGATGATGCTCTGAGCGCGCCTTGAGGTGGTCAGGGAAAGCCGGGGAGGGGTGGCCCTCTCCGGCTTTTTTCGTGGGGTGCCCCCGCCCTGCGTTACTGCCCGGGACCGGGCAGGCTTTAGGAATTTAGGTTTCATTTTATGACGGGTGTGCTATAAATTCTCCTAATTGAATGTAGGCATGGCGGGGGGTTGGTTTGAACGGTGGTGATGAGGACTTCTTCGAGATTTTTCCCTGGAACAAGAACTTTGAGACAGGGATTGTCGAGATCGACCGGCAGCATCAGGGGCTGGTGGATATCCTCAACCGGTTGGCGGCGCACCTGGCGGGGTGCTCGCGCCCGGCCACCCTGGAGACGGTGTTGGACGAGTTGGCCGACTACGCGGTCTTGCATTTCGAGACCGAGGAGCGGGTGTGGCGGGAGTGGTTGAGCGGCGACGGGTGGCTGGAGGAGCACGAGCAGACCCATCGGGGCTTCTTCGAACGGGTCGACTCCCTGCGCAACGGCAGCGATGACAGGCCCCACAACGAAGTGATCCAGGAGATCGTCCTGTTTCTCTCGCAGTGGCTGGCCTACCATATCCTGGAGAGCGACAAGCGGATGGCCTTCGTGGTCGATTTCGTCCGTTCAGGCGATCCACTGCCAGAGGCCAAGCACAAGGCCAATGAGCGGATGAGCGGCTCGATGCGCCTGCTCATCGAGACCGTCCTGACCATGTACGACAGCCTCTCTTCCCGGACCCTCGATCTGATGCGCGAAAAGGTGCTGCGCAAGCGGGCGGAGCAGGCGCTGCTGGAGAGTGAACAGCGCTGGCAGTTCATCCTCGATGGCAGCGGGGAGAGCATCTGGGACTGGAGCATCGATATGGACGCCGGGGTTGAGGCATCCTCTGGTCCCCAGGCGCAATCCCATCCCATCGGTCTGAAAACGGGCGTGGACGGGGCACGGGTCCACCCGGACGATCTGGAGGGGCTGCAGCAGGATCTGCAACGCCATCTCGACGGTGAGACCGCCTTCTACACCAACAAGCACAGGATCCTGCGCCCCGACGGGACCTGGTCCTGGATCCTCTCGCGGGGCAAGGTGGTGAGCCGGGGCGAGGATGGGAGCGCCCTGCGCATGGTCGGCACCCACAGTGATGTCACGGAGCGCGAGTTGGCATCGCTGATCTACCGAAACAGCAAGCAGGCGATGTTCGTCACCGACCTGAACAACGCCATCATCAGCGCCAATCCGGCGTTCACGGAGATGACCGGGTTCGATACGCGGCAGGTGGTGGGGCGTGACCCCGGATCGATTCTCTCCTCGCCTGACGCCCTGAACTCGGTATTCGAGCAGTTGCGCCGGCAACCGGGACCCGCCCACTGGGAGGGGGAGCTGGAGCATCGAACGCGTTGCGGCGAGCCGTTTCACGCCTATTGGGACATCAATACCGTGGTGGGCGCGGATGGCCGGGTGGATCACTCGCTAACCGCCATGGAGAGCGAAGCGAAGGCGGTTAGTCCCCGATAGGCGTAGGCGCGGTTGTATGGCCGCAGTTACGACCGATAGGGAGTGACGTAGGGCATACAAATAGCGCATCCGACACGCCGTAGAGTCATTGTGGTCATCATGACGGAGTTGCGCACGAGCAGCTTTGCTGCAATGTGCGGGACGGAGTCGTGATGAGCGCAGGACGGTCGGGGCAGTAACGGCTGTCGCGTTGGCGAGTCGATTTTGGGGACTGGGATGTCCCAAAATCTTTCACGAGGTAGCGACACTCTTGTTATCAGTCTTCTCTGGGACATCACCGAGAAGAAGCAGAACGAGGAGTTGATTGCCCGACAGGCCAATTTCGATACCTTGAGCGGGCTGCCCAACCGGCGGATGCTAGGGGAGCTGCTGGATCGTGAGATTGCCCGGCTGGGGTGGCGTGGCGGGCGCCTCGCCTTGATGTACATCGACCTCGATCTGTTCAAGGAGGTGAACGACAGCCTGGGCCACGGGGTCGGAGACCGGTTGCTGGCCGAGGCCGGAGAGCGGCTGCGCGACGGTGTCGGCGAGTCGGATGTGGTGGCGCGCATCGGCGGTGATGAATTCGCCGTGATCCTCTCCGCCGTCGAGGACGACAGCCACGTGGATCTTGCCGCCCAGAACCTGATCGATGCGTTGGGCCGCCCCTTCGGTATCGACGAACACCAGGTCTATGTCTCGGCGAGCGTCGGTATCACCCTGTTTCCCGATGACGCACGGGAGCGCGAACAGCTGGAGAGGAACGCCGACCAGGCGATGTTCCTGGCCAAGCGCAACGGTCGTGGTCAGTTCGCTCGCTAACCGCCATGGAGAGCGAAGCGAAGGCGGTTAGTCCCCGATAGGCGTAGGCGCGGTTGTATGGCCGCAGTTACGACCGATAGGGAGTGACGTAGGGCATACAAATAGCGCATCCGACACGCCGTAGAGTCATTGTGGTCATCATGACGGAGTTGCGCACGAGCAGCTTTGCTGCAATGTGCGGGACGGAGTCGTGATGAGCGCAGGACGGTCGGGGCAGTAACGGCTGTCGCGTTGGCGAGTCGATTTTGGGGACTGGGATGTCCCAAAATCTTTCACGAGGTAGCGACACTCTTGGCTCTTTTGGCGAAGAACACAGGAGACCGTCCCCTCGGACAATGTTCAAGTTGTTCGAGGGGGTTCTTCTTTATCCATCAGGGATTGTGGACAGGATGGGCGGAATCTACCGCAGATAATCTGGTCATGCACACTCGCTAACCGCCATGGAGAGCGAAGCGAAGGCGGTTAGTCCCCGATAGGCGTAGGCGCGGTTGTATGGCCGCAGTTACGACCGATAGGGAGTGACGTAGGGCATACAAATAGCGCATCCGACACGCCGTAGAGTCATTGTGGTCATCATGACGGAGTTGCGCACGAGCAGCTTTGCTGCAATGTGCGGGACGGAGTCGTGATGAGCGCAGGACGGTCGGGGCAGTAACGGCTGTCGCGTTGGCGAGTCGATTTTGGGGACTGGGATGTCCCAAAATCTTTCACGAGGTAGCGACACTCTTGCACGAGGTAGCGACACTCTTGTATTTTACCCCCGCCATGCAGAGCGCGGCGCGCCAGCGTCAGGAGATCCTGAATGATCTGCGCGGCTCCATCGACCGGAATCAACTCGAGGTGCACTACCAGCCCATTATCAACCTGGACAGCGGCCAGGTGGAGAAGGCCGAGGCGCTGGTGCGCTGGGAGCATCCGCGCAGGGGGGTTGTCGCCCCGGATGAATTCATACCCCTGGCCGAGGAGTTTGGCCTGATCGGCCAGATCGACGACTGGGTGTCGGAGGAGGTGTTCCGGCAGATCGGCGACTGGGGGGAGCGCGCCCCGGCCGGGGTGCAGATCAGCCTCAACAAATCCCCCTTGCAGTTTCGCTACAGGAGCAGCGTCGATCGCTGGCTGGCGGCCTTTGACGGGCTGGGGAAGGGCAGCGGGACCGCCATCGAGATCACCGAGGGGCTGTTGATGGAGCGGGACCCGGTGGTGCTCGAACAGCTGCTGCGGCTGCGCGATGCCGGGGTCGAGATCGCCCTGGACGACTTCGGTACCGGTTACTCCTCCCTCGCCTATCTGAAGGATCTGGATATCGACTACATCAAGATCGACCGTTCGTTCGTCAGCCATCTGCGCCGCGACTCACAGGAGGCGGTGCTCTGCGAGGCGATGATCGTGATGGCGCACAAGCTGGGCATCCGGGTGATTGCCGAGGGGATAGAGCGCGCCGAACAGCGCGACATCCTGCGGGCGATGGGCTGCGATTATGGGCAGGGTTATCTCTTTTCGCAGGCGCTCAACGCCCTGGAGTTCGAGCGCATGCTCGGCGCTGGGGAGCGGGAGGAGTCCGACCGGCAGCGCGCATAGGACAAGGGGGCGCGGTGGCTGCCGGCATGCCGCGGTCTGCCGTTGCCCCGCGATCAACTCCCCCGGAACGGAAGCGCCTGGGCGGCGGCCTCCCGGTCGACCAGCACCTCGCCACCCCCCCGTGGGCGAATGGCGGCGGCGGGCAGTGACCGGCCGTCCCGCCACTGGGCCACCGTCTGTTGCTTGCCCGCGCCCGTGACCAGAAACAGCAGGGCGCGGCACGCGTTCAGTGCCGGGTAGTTGAGGCTTACCCGCTCTGGAGGGGGCTTCGGCGCGTCGTGCTCCGCCACCACCAGTGCCGTCTCGGCAAAGCGCCGGCCGGGGAACAGGCTGGCGGTGTGGCCGTCCTCGCCGATGCCCAGCAGCACCAGGTCGAAGGGCAGGGCGGCGGTGATGGTGCGGGCGTAGTGCCCGGCGGCGGCATCTGCCCCCCGCTCGGCCGGTATCGGGTGGATCTGTCCGGCCGGAATGGGTACCCGTGAGGTCAGTGCGCACTCCACCATGCGGCTGTTGCGATCGGGGTGGATGGCGGGCAGGCAGCGTTCATCGCCGAAGTAGAGGTGCCACCGGTGCCACGCCTGGGTAGTTCCGGCGAGCTGTTCGTAGGCGCGCCGTGGCGTTGCGCCCCCGGCCAGTACCAGGTGAAACGCCCCGCGTAGTGCGATCGCCTCGTCCGCCGCCCGGGCGATGCGCTCGCAGGCGGCGGCGGCCACCGCCCCGGCGTCGTCGAGCAGGGTCCAGGCCAGGGGGCTCACGGGTGCTCCGGCGCCAGGCTGTGGCGCCAGTGCTGGGCCTCCTTCTCGAACAGACGGCGGCTCTCCTCCGGACCCCAACTGCCGGCGGGGTAGGTGTGGATGAAGTCACGTTCGGTAGCCCACGCCCGCAGCACCGGGTCGACCACCCGCCAGGCATACTCCACCTCGTCGTAGCGCAGGAATAGCGAGCGGTCGCCCTGAATCACATCCAGCAGCAACTCTTCGTAGGCATCGGTCTGTGCCTCGTCGGTGCGGCGCAGGCTGGCGTCGAGGCTGGTCTGGCGGGTGCGCATCTCCAGTCCCGGCTCCTTCACCGTCATCTCCACCTTGAGGCACTCCGCGGGCTGGATGCCGAGCAGCACCCAGTTTTGGCGCATGTGGTCCATCGGCGTGTCGCGGAAGAACTGCTGGGGCGGGTGGCGGAAACAGATGGAGACCAGGGACTGGCTCTCGGCCATGCGCTTGCCGGTGCGCAGGTAGATGGGTACTCCGCGCCAGCGCCAGTTGTCGATATAGAGCTTGAGCGCCGCGTAGGTCTCGGTGATGCTGCCGGCGGGCACCTTCGGCTCCTGCAGGTAGCCGTTGACGCGCTGGCCGTCGACCACCCCCTCGGTGTACTGGGCGCGAAAGGCGTGGGCGTGGACCGCCTGTTGCACGATGGGGCGGATCGACTTCAGCACCTTCACCTTTTCGTCCCGCAGCGATTCCGCCTCCATGGATACCGGAGGCTCCATGGCCACCAGGGTCAGCAGTTGCAGCAGGTGGCTCTGGATCATGTCGCGCATCGCCCCCGCGCCGTCATAGAAATCGGCGCGGCTGTCCACCCCCATGGATTCGGAGTGGGTGATCTGGATGTGGTCGATGTAGTTGCGGTTCCATAGCGGCTCCATCATGGTGTTGGCGAAGCGATACACCAGAACGTTCTGGACCGTCCCCTTTCCCAGGTAGTGGTCGATGCGATAGAGCTGATCCTCGCGCAGGTAACGGCTGATGCGCCGTTGCAGCGACTGGGCGCTCTCCAGGTCGTACCCGAAGGGCTTTTCGATGACCACCCGCTTCCAGCCGCGACTTTCATCGAGCAGACCGCTGTCGCTGAGGTTCTCCGTCACCACGCCGAATTCCGCGGGGCGGATCGCCATGTAGAAGGCGACGTTCGACGGCAGATGTTCGGAGTCGTCGATGTGCCGGTGCAGGCGGCTGTACATCCCCTGCTCGGTGAGGTCGCCGCGGAAGTAGCTCAGGCGGCTGGCGAAGCGTTCGAAGACCTCCGGGTCGAGACCGCCCCGCGCCTTGGCGTTGACCCATTCGCGCACTTGACCCGTGCACTTCTCCAGGTCCCAGTCGCGGCGCCCGATCGCCAGGATCCGGGTGCCCTCGCTCAGCTTGCCGGCGGCCTCCAGATGGTAGAGCGCGGGCATCAGTTTGACCCGGGAGAGATTGCCGGTGGCGCCGAAGATTACATAGGTGCAGTTATCCATGGTGATTTCCCATCGAACGGTTACCCGTTCATGCCTCGTAGATGGTCGAGGGGGTGTCGCCCCCGGTGCCGCTCCAGTCGGTGTGAAAAAATTCTCCCCGGGGACGGTCGATGCGCTCGTAGGTATGGGCGCCGAAGTAGTCGCGCTGGGCTTGGATCAGGTTGGCGGGCAGGCGCGCGCTGCGCAAACCGTCGAAGAAGCTCAGGGCCGAGTGGATGGCCGGCAGGGGGATCCCCAGCTCGATGCCCAGCATGGCGCCGCGCCGCCACCCCGGGTCTGCATCCACCAGCGCCTGCCGGAAGAAGCCGTCGAACAGCAGGTTCTCCAGGTCGGGCTCAATGTGGAACGCTTCTTTGATATTGCCCAGGAAGCGGCTGCGGATGATGCAGCCACCGCGCCACATCAGGGCGATGTCGCCGTAGTCGAGGTGCCAGTCGTAGGTATGGGCCGCCTCGCGCATCAGCATGTAGCCCTGGGCGTAGGAGATGATCTTGGAAGCGTAAAGGGCGTCGTGGAGCGCGGCGATGGCCTGTTTCCGGTCCCCCGAGAAGCGCCGGTGGCGGGGGCCGATGATCCGCTCCGCCCGCAGCCGCTGCTCCTTGAGCGAGGAGAGGCAGCGCGCGAACACCGCCTCACCGATCAGGGTAAGGGGTGTGCCCAGTTCCAGGGCGCTGATCCCGGTCCATTTTCCGGTGCCTTTCTGACCGGCGCTGTCGAGGATTTTGTCCAGCAGCGGAGCGCCGTCCGTGTCCCTGTGGCCGAGTATATCGGCGGTGATCCCGATCAGGTAGGAGTCGAGGGGGCCGCGGTTCCATTCGGCGAAGACCCGCTGTATCGCCTCGGCATCCATGCCCAGTCCCTCCCGCATCAGGTGGTAGGCTTCGCCGATCAGCTGCATGTCGCCGTACTCGATGCCGTTGTGCACCATCTTCACATAGTGACCGGCCCCGCCCTCGCCGACCCACTGGCAGCAGGGTTCGCCATCGACCCGGGCGGCGATCGCCTGGAGGATCGGGCGCGTCTCGGGCCAGGCTTCGGGATCGCCCCCCGGCATGATGGAGGGGCCGTTGCGCGCTCCCTCCTCGCCGCCGGAGATGCCGCAGCCGAGGTAGCGGATGCCGTGGGTGCGCAGCTCCCGCAGGCGCCGTTCGGTGTCGCTGAAACGGGAGTTGCCGCCGTCGATAAGGATGTCTCCCGTCTCCAGCAGGGGCAGCAGTTGTGCGATGACGGTGTCCACGGCGCTGCCGGCGCGCACCATCAGCATCACCCGGCGCGGTTTTTTCAGCCCGGCGACCAGGGTGTCGAGGTCGTAGGCGGGCAGGATGTCGTGTCCCTGCGCCGGACCGTTCAGGAAGGCCCCGGTCCTTTCCGGGGTGCGGTTGTAGACCGCCACCCGGAAACCGTGGTCGCTCATGTTGAGGGCCAGGTTCTGACCCATCACGGCCAGACCGATCAGGCCGATGTCCGCCTTCGCCATTCTCTACTCTCCTGTAGCGCGGGTTTGGCCCGCACTTCTCGGCGGGCTCGGGTGGTTTACTGAACGGGTTATTCAGGTCCAATAAAATAGCACCTGCCCTCCACTTCTGCCCAGACGCGCCGCCTTCTTACGCGCCCGCCGCAATGATCCACGGCGTGGGTCGGGTGTGGTCGTGTACCCGATGGCTGGCGGCGCATCCCGGGTTCTCCACAAAATTCCGTACCCCGATGAGAAGTGCCCGCCGATCCAGGTACAATGTAACCGCATTGGGCGCGGCGCTCCATCGTCCGCCCTGACAGGGGAGAGCCGCCGGCGCCGTGCGCCGCGCGGGTGCCAGGATCCGCCACGGCGGGGAAATCCGGAGGAGGGGTGATGTGCGGGTTGTGCGGTGAGTTGCGGTATGACGGCGAGATGCCGGAGATGGGGGCGCTCCAGCGCATGACCCGGGCGCTGCAGCGGCGCGGCCCCGACCACGCCGGCTGTTTCAGCGACGGCCCGCTCGCCTTCGGGCACCGGCGTCTGGCGATCATCGACCTGACCGAGCACGCCAACCAGCCGATGGTGGATCAGCAGTTGGGGCTGGCCCTGGTGTTCAACGGCACCATCTACAACTACCCGGCGCTGCGCCGGGAGTTGCGTGGACTTGGCTATCATTTCTTCTCCGAGGGTGACAGCGAGGTGATCCTCAAGGCCTATCACGCCTGGGGCGAGCAGTGCGTCGAGCGTCTCAGCGGCATGTTCGCCTTCGCGATCTGGGATCAGCGCGACCGCTCCCTGTTCCTGGCCAGGGACCGGCTCGGCATCAAGCCCCTCTATTACGCGGAGGGCGCTGGATGTTTCCGCTTCGCATCCAGCACCCAGTCGCTACTGGCCGGCGGGGGGATCGATACCCGCATCGACCCGGTGGCGCTGCATCATCAATTCACCCTGCATGGAGTGATCCCGGCGCCGCGCACCCTCCTCAACGGGGTGCGCAAGCTCCAGCCCGGTCACTGCATGCGCGTCGGCGCCGGGGGCGGGCGGAGCCTGCGCCGGTACTGGCACCTGGAGGCGCGGCGTCCCTCCCGGGCGCTGCGCGACGGGGAGTGGCTGGAGGCGATCCACGATGCGTTGCGTGAGGCGGTGCAGACCCGCAACGAGGTGGCCGACGTGCCGGTGGGCGTGCTGCTCTCGGGCGGGCTCGACTCCAGCCTGCTGGTGGCCCTGCTGGCCGAATGCGGGGTGAGCGATCTGCGCACCTTCTCGGTCGGTTTCGAGGATCACCCCAACGAGAAGGGGAGCGAATTTGAGTACTCCGACCAGGTGGCGGAGTACTATGACACCCGCCACCACAAATACCTCATCCCCAACGCCGAGGTGCTGCGGCGTCTGCCGGAGGCGGTGCGGGCCATGTCCGAGCCGATGTTCGGTCAGGACGCGGTGGCCTTCTTCCTGCTCGCCGAGCAGGTGTCGCGGCAGATCAAGGTGGTGCAGTCGGGGCAGGGGGCGGACGAGGTGTTCGGCGGCTATTTCTGGTATCCGCGCATGCAGGCGGAGCGTTCCGGCTCAGCGCTTGAGCGTTTCGCCAGGCACTATTTCGACCGCGACCACGAAGAGTTTCTGCGCGGGGTCGCCCCCGCCTACCGGGGCGCGGATCACACCTCGGAGCTGATCGCCGGGCTGCTCGACGAGCCGGGCGCCGAGACCTTCATGGACGCGGTGCTGCGCATGGATACCACCACCCTGATCGTGGACGATCCGGTCAAGCGGGTGGACAACATGACCATGGCCTGGGGGCTGGAGGCGCGGGTCCCGTTCCTGGATCAGAAGCTGGTGGAGCTGGCCATGCGCTGCCCGCCGCAGCTGAAGCTGCGCGAGGGGGGGAAGTACCCCCTCAAGGCGATGGCCCGGGGGATCCTCCCCGACGCGGTGATCGACCGTCCGAAGGGTTATTTCCCGATGCCGGCCCTGAAGTATGTGCGGGGTGACTTTCTCGACTTCATGCGCGATATACTCGACTCCCGGGCGTGCCGGGAGCGTGGGATCTACAGCCGCGCCTCTATCGAGATGCTGCTCGCGGCCCCGGAGATGCACCACACGCGTCTGCAGGGCAGCAAGCTGTGGCACGCGGCCCTGCTGGAGTACTGGTTGCAGAGCAATGTGGATTGAGGGGCGGGTTGCCGGGCCCGCGAAGCGCCATTGCAGGCGTTGCGGTCCCGACGCGATTACATCGTCGGATCGGTGATCGCCCGCCGTTTCACCGCTATGGCAGGACGGCGGCGGTGACCAGCCGCGCCACACCTGAAAACCGGTTGCCCGGCATGCGATCCGGGCCGGAGGAGAGCCTATGTTGTCCATCTTCATGACCCTGCACCTGCTGGCCGCCCTGATCTGGGTTGGGGGGATGTTCTTTGCCCATATGGCGCTGCGCCCGGTGGCGGCGAGCCTGCTGGAGCCACCCCAGCGGCTGCCCCTGCTGCACGGGGTGCTGGGGCGTTTCTTCCCCTGGGTGTGGGGGTGCGTCCTGTCGATCCTGGGCAGCGGCCTGTGGCTGTTTATCGGCCCCTTCGGCGCCCGGGGCGGGCTCTATATCCACGCCATGATGGGACTCGGCCTGCTGATGGCCCTGATCTTCTTCTTCATCTATTTCTATCCCTACCGGCGCATGGGCGCGGCCCTGGCGGCGGGCCGGATCCCGGTGGCCGGGGATCAGATGGCCCTGATCCGCCGTCTGATCGGCTTCAACCTGCTGCTCGGTCTGCTCACCACCCTGCTCGCGGGGCTGAAGATCGCGTGACGGGGCGGCAGCGGTTCCGGCTGGGACTTGAAAGGCGCCGGCCGCGCCCGCATATTGGCTACTCTCAATACAATCTGGCGAGGCAGGTTTGACTATGGATGTGATGGATCGAATCAAAGAGCAGGTGGAGGGCAATCCCATCGTCCTCTACATGAAGGGCACGCCCCAGTTCCCCCAGTGCGGTTTTTCGTCCCGGGCGGCCAACGCCCTCCAGGATTGCGGGGTCAAGTTCGCCTATGTGAATGTCTTGGCCGATCCCGAGATCTTCGAGAACCTGCCGCGTTTTGCCGACTGGCCCACCTTTCCCCAGCTCTACATCAACGGCGAGCTGGTCGGCGGCTGCGATATCACCCTGGAACTGCACGCCACCGGCGATCTGCAGAAGATGACCGCCGCGGCGGCCGCTAAGGATCCGGACGGCGGGACGAAGGAGTGATCCGCGCGTAAGGATGCGCGGCGCTTTCTTCCCGGAGGTCTCCCCGGAACGCATGGGGTAGGGTTCCCTGAAGGGGTGACATCGCCCGCTTCTGCCGTGGATTGAGCGGATGCTTTATGCACGGCCGGGGCATTCCGTGCCCCGGGGACCCCGATACACCCCGCCTTTCGCCCGGAGACCCTGCAAGAGGGATATAATCTCTGCGCCCGTTTATCGGCGCGCCTACCCTGGCCAGGGTGGGCGCGCCTTGATATTTATCCAGTCCTGAATCTACGAAAGGCCCTAAGCTCTTCACTGGTTACCCTGCGGCCCGGGGTCTGTACAGGCCGTGATAATCCCTCTTTATTGGCGCGGTCCATCGGAGCATCTGAATATGTTCGGCAAGTCCCTCTCTTGGATTTTGTTGCTTTCGGTTGTGAGTTTTTGCGGTAGCGGATTCGCGGCATCCGCCTTGACCATGGGCGATGCCATTGATAAGGCGGGACGGCAGCGCATGCTCACCCAGAGGATGATTAAATCCTACTCCCTGGTGGGGATGAAGCTGAAGCCGGGTGCCGAGCATGAGATGGAAGACGCGGCCAGTCTGTTCAGCGCGCAGCTCGCGGAGCTGACCGCGTTCGCTGAGGGGGATGCCGAACGCGAGCAGGTCGGGCGCATCACCCTCCTTTGGGGCGATCTGCGCACCGAGCTTGATCAGCCCCCCTCCCTGGACCGGGCGGGAGAGCTCAACGATCTCGCGGAGCTGCTCCTGCAGGAGTCGCACAAGCTGGTCCTGATGCTGGAGAAGCGATCCGGCACCGTCGCCGGGAAGCTGGTCAACATCTCCGGTCGTCAGCGCATGCTCTCCCAGCGTATTGCCAAGATCTATCTGCTGGAGACCTGGGGCCTGGGTTCGGATGTGATGGCCAAGCAATACGAAGGCGCGGTGAGTGATTTCAGCGATGCGCTGGTCCTCTTGATGGAGTCCCGGATGAACACCCCGGATATCGCCGAAGGGCTCGCGGCGGTCAAGAAAAACTGGCTCTTCCCCTGATTGAGTGGGTACATATCACCTAGCCCGAATGTTTCATAAACCATTAGGTGACCACAAATACCGTACAACCAGACTAGGGTATTAGCCGAGAACTAGGCAGGCCGGTAACTGTTAGCGGGGCGACGATCATTTTTTCGGGGTTG